>NZ_AP025506.1:2120919-2423908 GCF_024347595.1 Vibrio pomeroyi
GCTCAACCACGCGTCTTTCTCTATTAATAAGTCGAGGTTTTCTTCGCTGATGAAGTTAGCGTGCTCAATCGATTTCACGCCGTTATCCAGCGCCATACGAATCCCGTGATTGTTGTACACGTGCGCAGCGACATAAGTGTTCCAGTTATCTGCGGCTCTTACTGCCACATCCACCTCTTCTGGCAAGAACTGAGTCACATCAAGAGGATCCGTTGGTGAAGCAGCTCCGCCTCCAACTAAGATTTTGACCTGACTTGCACCTTTACGCAGTTGTTCACGAGCGCCTGTTAATACTTGAGACTGACCATCAACAATCTCGGTGTGCCCACCACGAACAAATGGGTCAGGATCATTGGTGTGTAACTTAGACAGGCTATTAGGCATACGATAGTCAGCGTGACCACCTGTTTGCGTTAGAACGCCACCAGACGGGTAGATTCTTGGGCCATTGACCATGTCTGAATCAATCGCTTTCTTTAGAGAGAAAGTATTACCGCCCATGTCACGAGCGGTAGTGAAACCACGCATCAACATGGCTTCAGATTCTTCAACCTGACCAATGGCAAAACGGTACTCGTCTGCCACCATCATTTCGCCGAAACCCAACTGGAGCGATAGATGCACGTGAGCATCAATAAAGCCAGGTGTCAGTGTTTTACCCTCACCTTGAATCACTGACGTTACACCTTGTTGGTCAAGGTTCTCACCAATCGATTTAATGGTGTTACCTTCAACCAGAACATCCATGTTGGATGTTAGGCCGTTGGTGGTGCCGTCGAATATTTTGACGTCTTTGATCAATACGCTTTCTGCTGCAAGTGAAGAGAAAGAAAGCGCCGACAAGATTAAAGAAGAGATCACTGTTTTTTTGTAAAGCATAACGATAAACCTAAGTAATTTGGATTGGATTAGTGTCAATTGGATCAAGTGAATCAGTTTAGAAATGCAACGTTAGTCGCCGTCATGTGGTAAATGCTTTCCACACTGTTTGTTCCATCGTAGTAATTGCCTTGGTCGATGTTTAACTCGCTCTGCAATGTCCCTTCAATGAACAATGGCGCCTCTAAAGAGGACATCACGATCCCTTCTGGGTAGTTGACCAGTATGATCTGATTCGCAGGTGGCGCAGGTGTGTGAATGCATTGGCCAGCGATAGGTACGAGAAAGAACTTGGTAACAGAAAGCCCTTCAAAATCAATCGGTACCATGTAACCGCCCAGCTTCCAGTTCTTGTCCAAAACTTTAGGGTTCGGAGTATAAAAACGTTCTTCGTTGAGCGCGATCATCTGGTTTCGCAAGTCGTAGAGCTTGTTTGCATCGAGCCCTTCATCGAGCAAAACATCTGCGATTTTGTGCACTTGGTTATTGATGTAGTCGCTGTATTTGGGGTCACTGTCTAAGTCACCCGCTTTGATCGCATCCTGGAAACCCGCGTACTCTCGTAACAAGGTAATGTTTTCGTATGAGAGGTCTTCAAAAGGGTTCTGAATTTCTTTGGTTGGTTTGATTAACGCATCCCAATTGAGATCAGCATTGTTCTTTTGGATATTCGAACTGTGAACGGAGTTAGACGTCATCAAATATCCAGTTAGAGCCACCAATAACGCCATCAAAACTTTAATCTTCATACACAACCCTTCTACTATTCCACTGAGTAAACAATCTTTTAAAGCCTTGCTCATCGATAACGACCTAGGCGATGAATGGAATTATATGAGGTGCGCCGATTTTACGTTTATCTCTCTTGTAGGATCGGATCCTACGTATTTTGATTTCTGCTGTTCTCTCAATTTCTGCTTTTCCAACAATAGAAAGAACTCTCTCAGCTAAAGAGCTCCCAAAGTAAAAAGAGCTCCAAAAATAAAAGAGCACCCACAAAAAAAGAGCCGCTAAAAAACGGCTCTTTGGTCTGTGACTATTCGCTTATGTTTTTATTTTAAAATGCTTCTTCGAGCGTTTGTTCATTCTTTTTTCCTGCTTGTTTCTCGCTTATCTCTACCTCTTTCAAGCGCGCCGTAAAGTGTCTTAACACTGGCGGTTCATAGGTAAAGTCGAGCCCTTTGACTTTGCTTGCGTTCTCTTTCACTTTCTCGAACGCTTCAATAATGAAATCCATGTGTGTTTGTGTGTAAGTCGCGCGTGGAATGGTTAAACGCAATAGCTCTGCAGGACATGGATGCTGCTCTCCCGTTACCGGGTCACGGCCTTGCAATAACGAGCCAATCTCAACCGCTCTTATGCCTGCCACTTTGTACAGTTCACACGCCAACGCATGTGCGGGGAATTGACCTGCTGGAATATGAGGAAGCAGTTTACCCGCATCCACAAACGCAGCATGACCGCCCGCTTGCTGACACACGATACCTATCGCTTCTAAGCCATCAACGAGATATTGAACCTGACCGATGCGATACTCCAACCAATCTTGACGCATACCGTCATAGAGGCCAACCGCAAGGCGTTCCATTGCACCGCCCTCTAAGCCACCATAGGTTGGGAAGCCTTCTTGCACGACACACAAAGTTCGACACTCTGTGTACACATCTATGAAAGAGTCATCTTTGAAGCACAACAAACCACCCATTTGTACCATTGCGTCTTTCTTAGCCGACATAGCCAAACCATCCGCGTATTTGTAGGACTCACGAGTGATTTGTTCGATAGTCCAATCTTGATAACCGGCTTCACGTTGCTGAATGAAGTAAGCATTTTCAGCGTAGCGTGCAGAGTCCATGATCACTGGAATATCGTACTTCTGTGCAATCTCATACACGGCTTTGAGGTTGGCGATAGAGACAGGCTGTCCACCAGCTGAGTTACAGGTAATGGTGCTCACAATGTAAGGAACGTTGGCAGCGCCCGCTTCTAAGATCGCCTCTTCCAATTTCACGATATCGAAGTTGCCTTTGAAGTCGGCATTCACTGAGGTATCAAACGCTTCCTTGGTATAAACGTTCTTCGCCACGCAGCAATTCACTTGAGTGTGGCCTTGCGTGGTATCGAAGAAGTAATTCGACAAAGCGACCATTTTGCTGCGATCGAGTTCTTTCTCCATTTCACGCTTCTTAATCAGAACAGGAATGTAAATCTGCTCCGCGCCACGACCTTGGTGAGTAGGAATAGTCAACTCATAGCCGAAGATATCTTTCACCGCGTTCGACAGTGCATAGTAACTGCGACTACCACTGTAGGCTTCATCACCCATCAACATCGCTGCTTGCATACGTTGTGTGATTGAACCCGTACCGCTATCGGTCAGCAAATCGATGAACACGTCATCACTGTCGAGTAGAAACGGATTCATGCCCGCTTCGACAATGGCTTGTTCACGGTAAGCGCGAGTTGTTCTTTTTACTGGCTCTACAACGCGAATACGAAACGGTTCTGGTAGATGTTTGAAGTTTTCCATAATAGTACCTTTTCAACAAATTCAGCCTAAGGCGAAAAAGCGAAATTCATTGTTTTAGATGTCACGAGTCATCACCATTAATTTTATTTCATGCACGATTATTCTCGTGACAATTACGATAAAAATTAATAGCTAGAAATAGATTATTTAATCAATGATGTATTGATTAGTTTCCAATTAATAATGACTAAGAGACAAGATCTCCATGCATAAAAATAAATACTAAACGCATGAGTTACTAAATTTCTTAAAGACGAAATTAACAGGATTGGGCAAAGCTCATAGGCTCTGCTGGCGCGTGACGCCTAGAGGGTACTACTCTGAAGAAAGGTGGAACGAGAGCTGGTGATCTAAAGTATACCAAGCTAACAAGGTTAGCCATGTTGTTGATTGCCATTTCAGATACATGTTCACAATATATCCCTACGTTGAAATCAAGGTGATCCGAAATTTAAATATAGTGCAATTTTTTTATAAATACAGCGAAAGAAAGTATAAATGTGATCAATATTTAGAATGGTAATTAAATACGATAGCGTGTTATATAAAGTGTGAATATCGTCAGTTTAAATACTATTAAACTAGTTCGTGGAATTAACTAAGAACAGAAAAACAACTGCAGTAATAGAGCTTTAATAATAACTAATGGTCGATAAAAACAAGCTCTGATAATCACTGAGTTCGGTTAACTTCTTCTTCAGCTTTATCAGAGCTTGGTTACTATTGTTGTTGCCATAGCTATTGCCATTAAATCGGGTTACTTCTTCTTAACCACTTGTTTAATCGCCATTTCAGCTAACTTCGGTGTCGCGGCTTTCAGCGCACTGGGTGCCACCTTCTTACCGGCTTTTACCGCTTTATTCAGCTGTCCTTTAACCGACGTCCCTCTTTTCATTGCTTCAAAACGTTGGCGATTTCTCTGCACGTTGTTTGCGTCAGCGATACGCTCAAGCAACGTCTGCCTTAAAGCATCTAAACCAAACTGCGCCTTTTCAGGAGCAATCGCCAGTGGTAAAGCAATGTCCGGCTGTAACAGTTTTTGATTGTATTCGAGCGCTTGAGCGATAATCTTAGCCTTCGCCGATGTTGGGTTATCCAAATCATAAGGCGGCTGCCATTCATCAACAGGCTTTAGTCTGTCGACCTGATTCACAACGGACACAAGTATTGGCTTCTTACGTGAGATGTTCTTCGGATCGTCATAGAAAGCGTCAAACTTGCCCTTCAACTGTGTATCCAGCTCACGTGCCGATTGATTGGCTTTAAGCACCCAAAGCACCACATCGGCTTGAGTCATCTCTTTAAGCATCTGCGCTTCGGTTTTGGCGTTGCCATCAAGCCCTTGCAGATCAACCACTCGAACGTCATTGTCATCGACAAACGCGTTGTAAACAGTTGAAGTATCGGTTGATGGCAGAACGTCGACTTCAGCAACCAGCTCTTGCTTAAGGGCATTAATCAGAGAGGATTTACCCGAACTTGTTTGCCCCACCAGCACAATTCGCACGGGCTCTAATTCAGGGGCAAAACGTTTCTCGTCGACTTCTGAAACATCAGATGCTGTTAACGCTTCGTCTTCAATGCTGAATCGCCCGCTATAAAGATCAATCGCGACCGCAGCCACTTCATCTAACAAGGCTTGTTTGGCGGCGTGTTGCATGTCATCGACCACACCTTTGGTCATGGTAGATGTCGCTTGCTCTCGACCTAAATCAGAAATCACTTTCAGAGGGTTCAAATACAAGTTTTTGAGGTGGTTCCCCCAGATAGCCGCTTTGAAGATCTTCTGACCTAGCTCGCCGTATTTGTCATAGGCTTCATAGCCCGCTTTGATGTAAGAAACCTTAAGATACTCAATACCCGGAATGTGTTCTTTCACCACCAACTTGTAGCGGCGGCTGACCTCTTCAAATAACTTAAGCCCTTCAGGAATCGAAAAATCGAGTGATTTCTTATCAAACTTTTTAGCGACGAATTCAAGTACCTCTAAACCGGTTTGGTCTAGGTTGCCCCACTCTATCTCGTTACTTAATTGCTGACGCACATAGTGTTTCGAGTCATTCCAAATCAACAGCTCTGCTTGCGACCATTCATCGGATGCTTTGACCATCGCGTCCTTTACTAACGCATCGTTTACTAACACATCAGTGTCAGCACTCTTAGGCGATGATTCGGTTTCACCCTCACTCGCAGGGTTTGCAGACGCATTGCTATAAGTTGGTTTGCGAGAAGAGCGGCTAGAAATGAATAAAGGAATGGTGAACAGCAAGGTACTCACTGCAATGGCAATCGACATTTCCAATAAGTAACCATATTTGACCGCCAAGAAAAGACCAAAGCCCATCATGATAATGCTGGGGAAGATAGCCGAAATCAGAGCTATGCCCCAACGGCCACTCGACAAAACGGCCAGTAATCGAAATAGGTTTCTAATTTTCTTCATAGCCCGACGCCGCCTTACCTTTTTTCATGGATTCTTTGTAGATCTTTTGCATCTCTTGTTCAGACACTTCTTCACCTTTGTTCTTATGATAGAAGTAAAAACAAGCCGCTCGACCTAAACCATAACTGGTGCCGAAACTCATGGCCGCAGCTGCTACCGCTCCGACCGTTTGACCGTAAACCGGAATCAACTTTATCAGTTGTCGAGTGCCGAGCTTCATTCCGTACTGTAATGCAAAGCTGCTTCCCAAGGTACCTATCAACTCGCTAAAGACTCTCTTGTTCCATTCCACCCCATATTGGTTTGCCAAACTGTGGAGCATTTTCGCTTGAATCGCAGGCACAGACACTAAGCCAACACCCGGAATCAAGTCACTGGCGGCCGCACTTCCTGCATACCAAAGCACTTCGTTTTCTACTTGGTCAAAGTTGGCTTCTTCTTGAGTTGAATGCTCTTTGTCGACCACCATCATTCCGATAACAGGAAGGATGTTGGTCAGCTTTTCAATCAAGGCTTCATAATTGTAGATTGCGCCACTGTTGTTGCTAGATCCATCCGTTTCAAAATCCACCGCGACCGATTCAAATCCCTTTCCCCACACCTTTTCTATTTGATTGGTGTTGAATTGAATTTGCCTTGCGCGGTCTGCTTCATTGGAAGACAACACAGCGGTATGAACAAGCAACAAGTGCTTAATCTTCTTTTGCTTTTTAATCTGTTGCAGAGCAGCAAGCACCGCGGATTGTTCAGGCTCATCGACTTTCATCACCACGACAAGCGCATTACCCGCTTGACCGATCTCTTGAAGATCGTCTGTAGGATCATAATCGGCCTCACCCAAACCTCGGGTATCGAGAAAGCGCATGACCGGTTTGTCTTGTGGAAACGCATACGACATTGCCGTCATGGTGCATGGCGCAAAACCGTTACCCACTTCAACAGAGGAATCCCCAGTGACCGCTTGAATAAACGATGACTTGCCCGCGCCCGTTTTACCCAACAGCCACAAGGTCGGCAGATGTTTACGCTGATATTCATGAGCCTGAGTGAGATCGGGGTTCTTGCTCGGATTAATGAAGTCTTTTATTTGATCAAACATGGTTAGACTAACGCTCACTTGATGTTGAGATTCGGGTTGGTGACAAGGTGCGATGACTTATATAATCGTGTTATCGCCTTTAGCTTAAGTTTGTTCAGTGACACGTTTGTTCAGTCGTGCTGATTTACAATGCTTAAGCACTTGTTTTTATAAGCCTGTTTTATATACGGTTCTATCACGTATTTAAGCATGCTCCAAGCTATTGATATGCTTGACGCTGTAACAGTTGAAGTCGTCTATTAGTAATCAACAGCCATCAGTTAAAAGCTAGCAAAAAACACAGAGAGCCCAAAGAGAAGTATGGAACAAATTTATTTAGCAGGCGGATGCTTGTGGGGTGTGCAAGAGTTCATCAAGTATGTGCCCGGTGTGATCAGCACAGAAGCAGGCCGCGCCAATGGCAGCGCCCAGCCAAAAGAAAACGAAGCATCAAAAAGCGATGACAACCAAAACGCTTACGATGGCTACGCTGAGTGTGTGCAGATTGAGTTTGACCCAAGCATCACATCCGTCACGGTTCTGATGGAACATCTGTTTGAAATCATCGACCCATACAGCGTAAACAAACAAGGTGTCGATGTGGGCGAGAAGTATCGCACCGGTGTTTACAGCACTGACGCTCAACACTTAGCGGAAGCCGAGCGCTACATTGCATCACGTGAAGACGCAGACCGAATCGCTCTAGAGGTTTTGCCATTAACCAAATACGTCGCCAGTGACGATATCCACCAGCATCACTTAAGCCACTTTCCTGAAGATCATCACTTATGCCATATCCCTTGGGATCTGCTATATAAATATAAATCCTAACTTGAGCCTCAAGCCTAGCTTCTAAGAAATTTAGCTTATAACCTCGAATCTAAATATCTTAGAAGCTATAAACAGAACACTAAAAAGCCCTAACAGGCACTCACTGTTGGGGCTTTTTCCAGTCTATTTGGAACGAAACAGTACCCAGAAACCCGTCAAATCACTCTCCTTAATACGCCCTCCCTATTACATGATTTTCAGAACCAAGACTTCATAATTCTCCCACAGGGCAGTAGGAATAATCTGAAAAACACGTCTTTGGGCAGAATCTCATAGATCTCAAAAGCTTGAATGTAATAACTTACGCCGCCGCAATAGTGCAACATCAAGACTTACAGGTGTTATATGAATCTGTCCTTAAAACAGAAAATAACCTTTGCTTTCACGTCGGCCATCGTCGTCATGGCAACACTGCTCACGTGGCAATCCACCTCTGAACAATACGAGCAAAACCATAACTCAACATACCTTAGAGCCGATGGCATCATTCATGCCGAAACCGAGTCGATCAAACAATGGATCGATATCAGAACCAACATCATTGTCAGTACAGGTGCGCTGCTAGAAGCCGGAAATATTGAACGCGCTTTGATACAAGCTAAAGAAAACGGCCATTTTCAAGAAGTCACTTTTGGCAATACTCACGGCGCGCTTTTTAGCTCGAATAATACCGAGCTGAAATCAAACACCGATGCCAGAAGCGAACTTTGGTACCAAAAAGGCGCAAGTTCCAATGAGCCAGTGACCAGTAAAGCTTACAAAGATAAAGTGACCGGGAAAATGGTGATCACCATTGCTGCGCCTGTCACTCGCAATGGAAAACTTCAAGGCGTTATCGCAGCAGACTTGGACGTTGAAAACCTTATTTCAAACATTGTGAACCTCGATATTGGTGAGAATGCTACACCAATGTTGATCGATGAATATGACGGTACATTAGTTGCGCACCCTTCTTCTCCCCTTCTCATGCAACCTACGACTCATATTCACAGAGACCTAACCCTTGACTTCATTCTCAACGCGGAAGAGAAACATCGCATTGATATTTTCAATCAAGACGCTGAGCCACAACTCTTTTACGTTAAGAAGATTCCAGATAGCCATTGGTTGTTCGCCATTCAAATGGACAGAGCGACCGAAGAAGCTGGATACAAGGCGTTCCGACATCAATTGATCATTACCGCGGTGATTTTAACGATCGTTCTCATTGCGTTGGTTCTGTCTTTGATTTCGTACCTGTTCAAAGATCTGCTGGCCGTTCGAGACTCGCTTGAAGAGATTGCTTCTGGCGAAGGAGATTTAACACAACGAATCAACCCACGTTCTGATGACGAAGTGGGTCAACTGGCCAATAACTTCAATACCTTTGTATCCAAGATGCACGGTATGGTCACGACCTTAAAGGCGATATCGGCGTCGCTCAATCAGCAAGCTAAGATAACGTCTCAACAAGCCGAAGCGCGCAGTGTCCGCATTATCACGCAGCAAGATGAAGTAAACATGGTGGCGACCGCTGTAGGTGAAATGTCAGCAGCCACTTCAGAGATTGCCTCGAATGCAGAAAATACCGCTCAGAATTCTCAAGTAGCGGTTGAAGCTTGTCATGAAGGCGCCTCTCAAGTGACGAACTCACAAACGTCCATTGAGGAACTGGCGACCGAAGTCCAGACAGCAACCGATGTGATACTCAAACTAGAAACGCACGCGACAAGCATCAATGCGATTCTATCGACGATCCAAGACATTGCTGAGCAAACTAATCTACTTGCCCTTAATGCAGCAATTGAAGCTGCCAGAGCTGGCGAGCAAGGACGAGGCTTTGCAGTTGTTGCGGATGAAGTACGTGTGTTGTCACAGCGCACGCACGCATCAACGCAAGAGATTCAACAAACGATTGAGCTGCTTCAATCCACCACCAGCAATGCCGTTAAGGTGATGGGCCAAAGTCAGAATAAAGCGATGGAAAGTGTTACGGTTGCAACGACAGCTTCGACCAACATCACCAGCATTAACTCAGCGGTTGATTTGATTTCAGATATGGCTGCGCAAATCGCGGCGGCAGCAGAGGAACAAAGCATTGTGACCAATGAAATCACCATCAACACCGAAGGGATTCGTGCTGTGTCTGATGAATTAGCGTTAGAAGCGAAGGATGCTGCCTCTCAAGCGGTGAAGTTATCGGGGCTTGCTAACGAACTCGATGTGGAAATATCAGCATTCAAGCTCGGCTAAATCGTAAATAGCTTTTGGCTTTTGGCTTATAGCTAAGCAAAACTCGAGGGAGTTAGGCAACTCTGACTCCCTTTCCTCAATTCAAAATCCAAACATCAAATTAGGTTTACCATGCCATTAATTAACTTAGTAAGCTTCTTTGCTATCGGGTGTATTTTTCTTTCACTCGTCAATGCCAATACGGGTATCTAGAGAACGGGAGTTTAAGAACATAAGAAGTGATCAGCAGTGACTCTCCGTTTCCTCTGCTCAGCGTTTCTTCAGCTCAGCTTGTCTTTTTCATACTCGTCACCTCAATGCGCTTACATTGAGGACAAAGCAAGTAGTAATGGGTTCCGTAGGCGTAATCTCGTACAAGAGAAAGAGGCTTAATGGAGCAAGCACAACCACTCTCATGATTTGATTGGTCTGGAGTGATTTTGAAACGGTTGGCTATCAGTAACTGCTGTATTCCTGGTTGTGTCATCGCTTGTCTTATCGTCGTTAAGTGCATATAAGCCTCGCTCAGTCAGTTACATTTGGGAGAATGAAGGGTTCGACGATTTAAGCACGAGTAGATACTCAATCAGCTTGTATTTTTGAACGTAAGACACCGACTTAGCGTGTTCAGAATGACATCGGCTCATATTCCAACGCTCGACGACTTGTCTGTCACGGCACGTTAGATATTCCGTTTCTGCTTTGGTGATGAGAGATGCTTCCTGCATCGAGAATCCTTGGCTTTTCAGTAAATTTAAGACTGCATTATGGATAGGAGAACTCGAACACATTAACTGGGCACCTCACATGTGGTCACTTTTTGTACGAAGACGCCCATTATTAATAATTTTCAGAGGATGCACAGGAAAATGACAATTTCCAAAACATAAAAGCCCCAGAACGCTGACACGCTCCGGGGCTCGTTTTTATCGTTGCCAGTTAAAAACTGACTTTATTCTGCGTTACTTCTTTGTGTTCTCAAGCACGTAATTTGGCCCTGCTGTTTCAGCCGTTACCACTGCCAGTTTAGACACATCTGCACCTTCACCTTGGTAAGCATTCATGCCGTTTTCGACCGCTACTTTTGGTAGTTCAACCGAGTAGCTTTCAATCAGCTCAGAGTCCGTCACTTGACCCACGTAAGTTTCGTCTGTGTAAGTCGCACCCACTAATGGGAAGTCGTGAGTGGCACGCACACTTACAAACTCAGGAGATTGCGAGTTATCAACCACGTTGTGTTTGAACGCCACGTCCACACCTGCATAGATGCCTTCAACTTCTGCGTTGTTAAACAGGCTTACACGGTGGCTTTGGTTACCGTAAACAATGCCCCACTCAGTATCGACTAGAGAGTTGTTTTCAATAGTGATGTTTTTCGGAGTCCATTGCTTGTTAAGCTCTTTGCCTTTCACCGATTGATCTAACTGCTCGCCATTCGCTACGTCGATGATGCCCGTGTTAATCACGATACCGCCACGTAGGTCAGCGTTGCCTTCAATCACACCATCACGGCCACGAGTGTTAGCAATGTAGTTGTTGCGGATCACATGGTCTTCATCGTAGATACGAATGCCGCCCGTTAGGCGTTTCTCGTTACCCAAGATCATGTTGTTCTCAACCGTGTTGCCTTTACCGTGACGCAATGAAATCAGTGCCGCACTTTGGAAGATTGTGTTACCTGAAATCGTGTTGTCGCCCGACTTAATAGAGATAAGCTCACGCTCACCATCCATATCGATCATCAGGTTGTTTACAAACTTAGAGCTTGAATCCCACTGTGAAGATTTAGAATCGCCGATACGGATCGCTTCCCAGCTGTTGCCGTTGTAACGAATCGCTTCTTTGATATCGAATTCATTAAACTGGTTCGGCTTTTGATCCATAAAGATGTTGTTCGCGATCAGGTGGTTGTCTGACGTGTCGTCCTTTTGAACGCCAATCAAAGTACCGCGCTTTTGCTTACCTTCGAAACGGTTGTTAATCACTTTGCCGTCTTTACCCCATAGAGAAACCCAAAGGTACTTTGGATACTCAGAGCGACGCTCATCTGGCTCGTACGTGTAATCGTGGTTGAAGTAGTAGAATGTTGAGTTTTGCAGCGTGTTGCCATTACCCATCATGCGTACTGCGCCAAAACGCTCGTTTGGACCACCTTCCGTAAACACTAGGCCATCAAGCGTGATGTCATCACCTTTCAATTCAAACTGGATCAAGCCAGTGATCCACGCAGAACCTGCTTGTTCAGCTTTGATGGTGATGTCATTTGCAGTAATCGTCACTTGACCTAAGTTCGCGTATTTATCGTTAGGGATAACAACTTCGTCGCCATCTTTTAGGTTTTCAAATTGCGCTTTTAGTGCAGCCACTTGTTCTTCTGACGCAACGTCTAGTGTATTGCCATCAACCTCAGTTAAGCGGTCACTAGTTAGTAAGTAGCTACGGTCAATTTCGCTGATCGAAGGCACCGCTTGCTCAGCTGCGTTGATTACGGGTGCTGCTTTTTCTTGAGTCGTGCAGCCTGTCGCGAAAGCTAACGTAAACGCGCTAATAATGCTTACCGAAATTAATTTTTTCTTCATCTTACATCTCACATTAAATAATGGATTACCAAAATAACGGCCACCCTAACTGGTGACCGTTTTATTAAAGTTTTCTTTGTTTGAACTTATAATTTCTTAAGACTTGTCGTCTTGTTGAAGCCGTATCTCTTGAGGGATAAGGATTTAGCTTTCAGCTGGGGTTACTTCGTCTTGCTTCTCGACCTTGTCATCCACCGCTTTAACAAGCAGCAAACCAACAGAGAATACAATCAAGCCACAAAGAACGAACACCATGCGTCCCCACATTGGGTTAGGCAGTACGAACATTGTCATTACGCCCACACCTGCAACTGCGATAAGTGAACCCAACATACGACGTTGCTTGTTATCCAGTTTCTTCTGCTCGTTACTCTCAGCAACCAATGGTGTCGCTAGGTTGTTGAAGAACTTGTCCACGTCTTTCTCACGGTGCTCAGCAAGAGGCTTGTAGAACAGTGTTGATAGTACGAAGAAGCCAGCAGTAAATACGATGTGACCGATAAGGCCGATAGCCACTTTCAGGTCAGCCCACTCACGGCCTGTTAGCTCGTTTAGACCGAACCAGTTTTGGATCATGTCAGCAGTGATAACGAAACCTACGAAGTAAGAAACCACACCACCTACAACTAGCGTGCCCCAACCTGCCCAATCCGGTGTTTTACGGATGAAGAAGCCACAGAATGCTGGAATCGTCATTGGGAAGCCTATCAATGCGCCCACGTACATCATGGTGTCGAAAAGGCTCAGACCTTTAAGAGAGTTGATGAACAGAGCAACCAAGATGATAGCGATGCCGAAGAAAGTAGACGTTAGTTTAGACACAACCATTAGCTCTTTCTCTGTCGCTTTAGGGCGAAGAATCGGCTCATAGAAGTTCTTAACGAAGATACCTGAGTTACGGTTTAGACCAGAGTCCATTGAAGACATGGTTGCTGCGAACATAGCGGCAATCAGAAGACCAACCATACCTGCTGGCATGTATTCTTGAACGAAGTAAAGGTAAGCGAAGTCAGCGGCTTTGCTGCCAGCTTCAGGGTAAGCTGCTGCTAAATCAACACCTTGACCAGCCATGAACCAAGAAGGCATGAACCAGATGATTGGACCAAGCGTCATTAGTACACATGCAAGTAGAGCGGCTTTACGTGCGTTGTTTGAGTCTTTCGCAGCAAGGTAACGGTAAGAGTTAAGCATGTTGTTGGTAATGCTGAACTGCTTTAAGAAGATGAACACAGCCCAGATGCTGAAGATGCTCATGTAGTTAAGGTTGTCACCCGTGATGAACGAGTCCGTTGGGAAGTCGCTAACGATCTGCGTAACACCGCCACCGTGGTAAATAGCAACGACTGCACATGTCACCGTTACTGCCATGATGATAACCATCTGCATAAAGTCAGATGCGATTACCGCCCAAGAGCCACCCGTCACTGACATGATCAGTACAACCAGACCCGTTAGGATAATCGTTGTTGTCATATCAAAGCCGAAGATACCCGATGCGATGATCGCTAGACCATTCAACCAGATACCTGCGGAGATAACGCTGTTTGGCATACCAGACCAAGTGAATACTTGCTCATTCACTTTACCAAAACGCATGCGAATCGCTTCAATTACCGTCACAACACGCAGTTGACGGAACTTAGGAGCGAAGTAAAGGTAGTTCATTAAGTAACCGAACGCGTTAGCAATGAAGATAATCGCTACCGCAAAACCATCGGTAAAAGCTTTACCTGCGGCGCCGGTAAATGTCCACGCACTGAACTGGGTCATAAATGCTGTTGCACCTACCATCCACCACAGCATGTTACCTCCTCCGCGGAAGTAATCACTTGTCGTACTTGTAAACGTTCTAAACATCCACCCTATCGCAATTAAGAATAGGAAATAGATGCCAACTATCAGGGTATTGAGTTCCATCTTTAAGACCTTTTTATTTATGTTTTTTGTTAGGGTCACTATAGATAGATGGCAAGCATATTTGTACTACAATAATTTAAATGCGTGACAATGATCTTACAGTCTGACTCTCAATTAATCATACAAGTGATCGAGTTCAAATTTGCACCGCCTGGGAGCACCTTTTCATCAACTTAGTGCAGACTCCAGCGCCGGAAACTCATCAAAACCCCGTAAAATAAGAACAAAGTCACTAAAACACTGATAACAGTTGTTAAAAACGGTTAATCGTTACGGAAAATTTTCATATGCGAACAACGGAAACACCGCTAGATATAGTTTATGAAAATGAATATACGCGACACATTTGTATTACAAATATCACAAATTTATAGTCAAATTTCGCTTTGAAAAGTTCCCTTCATTAGACCGCTAATAATGAAAACTTGAAAACCACTAATAGATACTGACAGTCGGCCACTGAAGTGAAATGCTTTTAACACACCGGTTACACTTTCCCCTGTCCAATAAAAAGGTGTCATTATGAAGAAATACATCCCTATATTGATTGCTCTTAGTACGATGTCTTCTATGAGTTATGCAGCTACATCACGCGAAGATGCTGTCGACTATTTACAGATGCGTAAAGGCTTGGCTTATCAAGTAAACCATTCAAAACCCTTTACTGGTCAGTTTGAAGAGAAGTTCGATAACGGACAAGTCGCGACCCAAGCTCAATTTGCCGACGGCCTAGAACTTGGTTTAGAAACCAGTTGGTATCCAAATGGCCAAGTCGCTTCTAAAGTGAATTACGTTAAAGGTGAATTACAAGGCAAGGCAGAAACCTGGTATCCCAACGGGCAGAAGAAAGCCGAGCTCAACTATAAAGACAACGAACTATCAGGTGTTGCCTCTCGATGGTATCCAAATGGCGAACAAAGCCTAACGGCAGAATACAGTGACGGACAAAAAGATGGTCAGGTCACTGACTACTACCCGAATGGCAATAAGGCGAGCCAAGCGAAATTCAGTGACGGTGAAATGGCGAACGGGAAACTGACTCGCTGGAACTCTAACGGCGACAAGGTCGAAGAACTGACGTTCAAAGACCAGAAAATCACGTCAAAACAAGTGTGGATGCCGACTCAAAGCTAGATTTGCTCAGTCGCTAGGTCTTCATAAAAGCTAAGCCTACTTTATGTCGCTTATAGAGAAATGCGTAACCTAAAACATAGCCACAAAAACTCATACTATGGTTGTTAGATAGCCTTTCTCTCAAACAAATCGACACTAGAAACGAGCATTCATGTAAACCGACGTGAATGCTCGTATTTTTTTGCCCCTAGACAGTGCCTTCCCTCTCCCGCTTGTTGTATTCCTTTCTCTTCCAGCTGACTTCCACCAATCTGTTAGTGACAAAGCGATCTCTAGCGCCAAAACAGCCTCTTAGTGACAAAAAGATCACCAATAGTCATTGAAATAATGAATATTTAACTTGTTAATAATCATTTTATAAAATACTGTTAGCAAACGTTTCCGTTGCGAGTCAGATCTCATTTTTCGTCCTCATAAGCTATTTAACACGCAAATTAGAGAAACACGATTCCAAATACGTTGTTGAGTAATATTGTTTGCTTTGGTGCCCGTCTATGAAAATTAAAACTTCCCTAATTAGCCTTACTTGTTTATCCATCCTGTCTTTACTGATCGTGGTTTCATTTACAGAACTGGCCAATCTAAAACTGATCAAACTTGAGAAAACGCTGATCAAGGTAAAGTCACTCGAAGTCTCTATGCTTCAGCTCAATCGAACAGAATTAGAGCTTCTGATAAGCCACGATAAAACGCTCAAGCCAGTGTTTGCTCAAGAGTACTCTCACTTTCAACAACTTATGGGCGGTTTCTCAGTCTTGCTTAAAGAGTCTGATATCGCAGTCCCTGAGTTAGAGAAGTTGACACTTGAAGTAAAGCAATACAACAAAGACTTTTCGTTAATGGTCGATGCCATCGACCGCAACCCCGCCAAAGTCGCTGAACTGAAATCAGAAATGAAAATGCTGTTTGAAGATATTCTCTCTATATTCATCAACGTTGAAGGCCGATTAGAACAGCAAGTCGAATCGATTCAGCAAACCATTACCACCTTCATTGTAAGCTCCATTATTACCGTCGCTGCGTTATTGATGGCGCTGTCTTTTGGCATCTCATCTCGCGTAGCAAAGAAAATAGCCTCGCTGAACTCAACCATGATGCTCGTCGCCCAACAGCGCGACTTTACCGTAAGAGCTGAAGACAAGGGATCGGATGAGATTGCCGATATCGCAAAGGCATTTAATACAGTCCTTACTGATATTCGTCAGCTCGTCGGCCAAGTTCAGGGCTCTATTAAAGAGCTCGGCAATATTTCGAACCAGCTACAACATGACGGAATGGAAGTTGAGAGTGCTTTAAACAAACAGCAGCAACAGACCGAGAACATTGCGACCGCGATAAACCAGATGGGCAGCAATATTCAAAACGTAGCGACCAACAGTGAAAACGCTTCATCCAATGCGCAAACCAGTTTCGCTACGGCAAACGAAGGTCTGAATAATGTGGCATTCACCAGAGACACCATCAATACCCTATCGACTGATCTTGTCAGTGCCAGTGAAGAAGTGAATCGCCTTTCTGTTCACTCAGAGAAGATCAATACTGTATTAGAAGTGATTAAAGACATCGCAGAACAAACCAACCTACTTGCTCTCAATGCAGCCATCGAGGCAGCTCGTGCGGGAGAACAAGGCCGTGGTTTTGCGGTGGTGGCAGATGAAGTAAGAACGTTGGCTGGCCGAACACAACTTTCGACCGAAGAGATCTCAAAGATAATCCAAGGCGTTCAAGACCAAACACAAACGGTCGTTAATACGATTCAAAGTTGTTGTGAGAAAGGCAACAGCAGCGTCGACTCTTGTGAGAATGCGCATTCAAGAATCACTTCTGTTATCGCTGACATGGAAACGATTTTAAACAACAGTTTGGAAGTGGCGAATGCAATGAAAGAGCAAAGCGCTGTTACCTCAGAGATCATTGAAAACGTGGGTGCCATTAAGCAGCTAACATTGGCCAATGTAACGGGAGCGTCGAAAAACGCCGCTTCTGCAACGTCTGTGGTAGAACAAACCGACGCACTTGAGCGAGCTGTCATCAACCTAAGAGCCTAGCTTTTAAACCGCGGTTTACACGCTTATTGAGCCTCAAACGACTCTTTACTCAAATTCCAGATAAAAAAACGCTCATGTTGCCTGTATCAACATGAGCGCAAGGGCAGATCTTCGACTACCATCTCCTACCTTTCTAAATGAAAGCAGAAGTTATAATTAGAATAGTTGGGAGCAATAATCAAAATGCTCTTGCAAGCACTTCAACGATTTCTTTTTTTCATCGATTTAGAGAGGCGTTAACCGTCTTAACTAAATTCGATTCTATATAGCAGGCGATGTCACTGCCTTGCCTACTACATTTCAAACCAGCTCTGATTGAAGCTTTTATCACCTCAAGCAAATGCCTCGTCCTTTGAACTATCCGTTCCTCTATCCACTTTACTTCACTACTTAGCGGTTGTTTGTTGAATCTACATATATTCAACATACGAAAGATAAGTGTTGCTACATAAAGTTAGTAAATAATAATGTATTACAAATAAAAATAACATCTAAAGATTCAATTTTTTGCTGTAGCGCACATTTATTGATAAACAAGAACTTTATAAACAGACTTATCAAGATGAATTAACCAATAAAAACATGATGTTATATCAACCCTTAACTTTGTAACCCTTTGTAAATAGTGGTTTTGTCACTACAACACGATCTAATTCACAGATCATCACGCCTCGGATCGCTACCATATTTGTATTATTTTAATTCAAAACAAAAGGCGTAAATATGAAAGCCCCCCGACTCCTACATCTGGCTGCCTGTATTGGTGCTATCACTTTCGGTTCACAAGCTATGGCCGCTGAATTCGTTTTCCTCGATGAAGCAACATTAGAAGCGAACCGCACTCTTCTTCAGTCAGATAAAGCTTCTGATTCAATGAAAGACGCTTACACCAAGCTGATTGAAGAAGCAGAACTAGCAATGAACGATGGTCCTTTCAGCGTTGCTGATAAAGGCATGGTTCCGCCAAGCGGTAGCAAAAACGATTACATGAGCATCAGCCCTTACTGGTGGCCTGATGAATCAAAAGAAGATGGGCTTCCATGGGTACGCCATGACGGAAAAACCAACCCAGCATCAAAAACTGACGAAACTGACTCAAAACGTATTGGCCACTTCACCCGTTCTGTTCGCGCATTAGCGATCGCCTACTACTTTAGCCAAGACGAAAAATACGCTCAGCAAGGTATCGAATATGTAAGAACTTGGTTCTTCAATGAAGATACGAAGATGAACCCGAACGTGAACTACGGACAAGGTGTGCCTGGCGTTGCTGAAGGTCGCCGCGGTGGAATCATCGATACCAGAACACTGACTGACCGCATGCTGGATTCAATCGCCATTCTGTCTCAATCACCAACGTGGACTGAGTCTGATGAAACGCAAATCACTCAGTGGTACAGCGAATATCTAGATTGGTTAATCATCGATGATCTGTCTGGTGGCCCTAAAGGCGAAGCTTACGCAGAAAACAACCACGGCACTTGGTACGACTATCAAGTAGCAGGCGTTTCTTACTTTATTGGTAACGACGCACTGGCTAAGCAGATGGTTCAGAAAGGCAAAATGCGTATCGACACACAATTCGAAAAAGATGGCTCTCAGCCCCATGAAATCGAACGTACACGTGCTTACCACTACCACTACTTCAGCCTAGACCCATTGGTCGGTATGGCTCAGATCGGTGACAAAGTCGGCATCGATCTTTGGAACTACACAAACAAAAAAGGTGGCTCTTTAGACACAGGTATTCAGCTAATGGCTGACTACAACGACCTGTCGAAAGAGTGGCCATACACACAAAAAGATGAACGTCGTCGCGTTGAACGCATGACTCCGCTTTACCTGAAAGCCGGTGTTGCTATGGAAAACCCTGAGTGGGTGAAACTGGCAACAGAAACTGACTTCAGCGAGTTCACGGTTAAGAAGAACCTAGCGGAAGTTTGGGCTCAACGAGATGTAGAACTGCTTTACCCGAAGCTTTAATCCAAATAACTACAAGGGGCTTGGTAACCGCCCCTTGAACAACCATTTTTAATTAAAAACAGTGGAACATAACAATGTTAAAAAATAATAAAATCGCTTTAGCTGTCGTCGCTACTCTATTTGCAGGCAGCGTATCAGCAGCATCACTTGACGCACGCCAAGAGTACAAACATGGTTCTGAAGACTGGGCAAGCCGTATCAAAATGAGCGGTTCTGTAGACAACCACTTCTTTGGCGCTGAAATGAAGCAAAAAGGTAAGCCTTTCTCTGAGTGGGAAGCAGCGGACAACGAGTTTGAATACGGCTACAAATTCAAAATCAGCGATCACTGGTTAATCCAACCAAGTATGCCAGTAACATTTGGTTCTGATAGCGTAACCTACAAACCACAAGTACGTGTTCAATACTCTTTCGATTCAGGTGTAAAAGCGAAGCTTCGCTACCGTCACGAGTTCCGTGACTACACCTCTGATTCTTCAAACGACAACAAGAACCGCAGTAAAGTAACAGGTAACATCGATTACAACTGGAATGCTTGGCAGTTCGGCTTCGAAGCTAACTACGCAGAAGACTTCATTGATAATGAGTGGACTGGCGGCGGCGGTGCTGACAACGAGTGGGATTACAACCTTAAAGTGGGTTACAAAGAGGCTGACTGGAGCTGGCGTCCATACGTTGAGTTCGGTAACGTTCAAGACAGCCGTGACCGTCAACTACGTAGCCGTGTAGGTATCACTTACAGCTTCTAAGAGGCATTAAAAATCTAAGATAATTACTGTCCTAATTTTCTAAGACCTAAACAAAAGCCAGCTTAATCGCTGGCTTTTTATCGTTTAAACTCGGCTCATTCAAACAAGAATCGAGTACGTGGGGCTTCTGTCCTTAGTGACTGATCCGATAAAGAAATGAAACGGTCACTTCATCGTTAGGCACGACTCTCTTCTGTTGAGCTAAAAACAACTCTGCGGTCGAGACGGCATCGGCTAGTGCATTGTGGCTGTTGTACTCCGGAAGCCCATACCTTGCACGCGTCCCAGCCAGAGTTAAGTCCACTTCTTCATGGTTGCTGATCGCTTTCTCCATGCTCTTCTCAATACACAATGTATCCAACCAAAGTAAAGGCAGTTGCCTTAAGCCATAACATCTCAGCAAATATTGGCTAATGAACTTCTCTTCGACCACACAAGCGTGTGCAACAATAATCTTGCCTTTCGCTGCTTCGAAGAAAGTGAGCATCGCATCATGAATGGATGCCCCCTCTTCTAACATCTGTGGTGTGATGTGGTTAATTACCGCAGTTTCAGCGTTGATCTGAGAATCATTGTTCAGGTAGATATGCTTGGCCGAAGCCAAATCGATTCGTCCTTTCACCACATCGACCCATCCCATAGACAAGATAAGATCTTGCTCACTGTCTAAGCCTGTGGTTTCAAGATCCAACACAATATAGTCGCTGTCTTTAGCCAAATCCGTCATTTCAGGACAAGGCTGTTCTACCAGATCATGTAACGCTTCTGGCAGCTTAACCGTACCCAGATATTGCTTACGCTTGCGTTTTATTCGCTCAAGCGGATGAAAGTAGTTCAACAAGGCTTTCATTAACGCGCTCCGAAACGAATTTTCGCCGCTTCTTGAAGGTCGGCAATGATTCTAAAGGCATCTTTCAAGTGCTTACGTTCAAAGCTACCAAAGCTGTCTGGGTTGATATTGTTGTCTGGCACTTCCCCGTTCTTCAACGCTTCTAATTGGTGGCCGAAACGGAAAGACAGAATGAACTGATACGCGCCAAGGATGTTCTTGAACGCATCATCGCTCAACATGCCTTTTTCATTGGCAGCAGCAAAGCGTTCGTCCGTTGCCGACAAATCACACTCCACCGCCAGACCGTAAATACGCGCTAAATCGATGATCAAATTAATAGCGTACTTCTTCACGTTAAGTGTTTTCTTGTTCTCACCTGACTTCTCAAGTACCAAGCTATTGAAGATACCCAAAGGCGGGTTGGTATTCACCGCATCTTTCACCAACGTGCTTAAGAACTCACGATTGCTGCGAATATTATTATGCAGTTCATCACGAAGAATGCCTTCAAATTCACTATTGCCGTAAATTGTACGAATCTCTAGGAACACACTGATGTTAAGTAAGCGTTCGTACTCAGGGTTTGCCACCCACTTTTTATAGTAGTGCTTCCATACGCTGAGCGGTTGACACCATTTTGGCGTCGCTGCCATGAATTTACCCGGACAGAGTGGGTAGTCACAGCTCGCTAAGCCGTTGGTCACCATCATGGCTAAGTGTTTGAAGTAAATACGATCACTGTCGGTTGCATCGTCTGCCAGTACGATCGCACTGTCTTGATCAGAGAGCATGTGAACTTCGTTACGAGCATGCGAACCTGCAACAATCCATGAGAAATCACACGGCGGTGGGCCCAACTTATCAATCGCGATCTGAATCAATCGGCGTGTGTAGGCATCCATAATCATGGTCATTACCTTGCCGACCGTTTCCGGTGCAACCTTACCTTCCACCAGCGCTTCAAAGATTGCTTGTCGCTCTGAAGTGAAGGAAGACATGGTTTTCACGCTGCCCGCGTATTTGATTTTCTCGATTAAGAAGATCGCTTGAACACGGTGATTTTGAACTAAGTGAGACGTCGTCAGAAGGCCAACGACTTTGTTCTCTTTCACTACAGGCAGGTTACGAATGTTGAATTGCATCATGATAGATGCGGCATGCAACACAAGATCGTCCGGTTTTACCGTGAGTGGAGAATGCGTCATTACCTCAGAGATTAAATTTTCAGTGCTAACACCGTGCGCAATCACGCGTTTGGTCATATCACGGTCGGTGATCAAGCCAACAATGGTTTCACCTTCATAAATCACCGCACAAGGAGAGCGTTGATGCAGCATTTCTACCGCGACCGATTGGATGGTTTGCTCAGACTTAACGATGGCCACCTGCCCGCTTGCCACCTCTTCAACCTTACGAATGAACAAACCCTTCTCTTTATTTGACCACACCACATCAAGCGCCGACTTCAAGCGAACCTGAGCCTGTGATGCAAAGTGTTCTGCACAACTTGGAAATGCCTTGAACAGCGTTTGAAGTGCCGAGTGTGGAATCACATAAAGTAAGGTGTTTTCGATGGCGACGGCTCGATAGCCTTTCTCGTCGTTTACTTCAGAATCTAAGAACGTAAAGCCGAACAAATCTTCACTGCCTAAGCGCGCACGAAGTACGCCATCTGATTTTCTCTGCTCCATCGAGCCCGTTCGAATGATATAGAGCGACTTCTCTTTACCCGACTCACACAGATCAACCACATCCCCTTTGCCGAGGTAAGTGATCTGAACATTAGAGGCAAGTTCACGAAGTGCTTCTTTAGGGATCTTATCGAAAGGATCTATCTGACCGATGAATTGAAGAATATTTGGCAGCAGAGACTGGGGCATAATCACACTCACAATAATTTAATTAGTATTATTATATAACTTAAAATACTGGTTACTAGTGATTTTAATAAAACGGCAAATAATAGATTAAATATTGGACACTGGTCAGGTTTTCATCAAATTTAAAGACAAAAAAAGCACGTATTGAACGTGCTTTTTTAAGAGTGCTTTCTGTTTTGTTTAAGATCCAAAAAATAAAAATCGTTTTTAAATCAGGGTCTTTCTAAAACCAAAGTCTTTTTAAAACAAAAGCTTTTTAAAACAATCAGCTAGCGACTGGTAGTCTGTGGTTCGTTTCCAACAGGTGACTTGCAGACGCTTGGCGCGCTTTATCACTGTTACCCGCCATGATTGCTTCATAAATTTGACGGTGTTCGTTAATACACGTACTTCCCTCTTCAGAAGAGTGAGAAATAAAGTTAACAAACATCGTCGTCAAGATATTACCAAACGGCAGGTAGAAGTCGTTGCCCGTTGCGTTGAAAATCAAGCTGTGGAACTTCATGTCGATATCTAACCAACTCTCTTGGTCGAATTCTTCGGCACTCGAGATTTCTACCATCTGTTGGAAAATACCCGATAGTTCAATACGTTGCTCAGCGCTCGCAAATTGAGCAGCCAACGCACACGCTTCTGGCTCAATCGCACGGCGTAAGCCTAAGAACTGGTGACAAAATTGGTCAGTGTCAGCTAGGCCATCCATCCACTCGATCAATTGTGGATCGAGGAAGTTCCAGAATGCGCGGTCAACCACACGAGTACCAATCTTAGGACGAGATTCTAGTAGACCTTTTGAAGTCAGAAGTTTCACCGCTTCTCTTAATGCTGTTCTACTGATACCAAATTGCTCACACAGAGCCATTTCACCAGGGATAATAGAACCTTGAGGCAAATTGCCCGACAAAATACCACGAGCGATTTCACGTGCAACTTGCACATGAAGGCTTCGCTTAGAGCCTGAAATCGAATTGAAAGAGCCAGCCATGTGTCTACTTACTTATTAGATATGTATTATTTAACCCGGACTATAGCACTGATTTATATCTGCACCAACTCAGTATAAGAATAACGTGAGGTCACTCCTGATATAGTCTAGAGCAATATTTCACTCACCTTATACCTATTCAACACATTAGACCTCTTCAATCTATTTATTCATACAAATAGTTCTTATTTACACTTTTTGAGTATGCGCAAACTCACAAAACCACTCTTACTCTCACTATTTATGTCGTTAATGATCGGTTTTGAGATGAACACCCTTGAATATGGCAAGTGTTATTGTATGATTTATTCACGCAAATAATCTACAATATAGGCGACTCTGATGTTTAACGATTTAAAAGGCAAACGCATTCTAATTACTGGCTCTACCGCTGGTATGGGCTTAGCTACCGCACGTATTTTTGCAAAGTATGGTGCAAAGATTGGCATCAATAGTCGTGCTTTCAGCCAAAAAGTGGATGACGTTCTAACAGAACTCACTGCACTGGGTGGTGATGTTGCGTTTTTCCCAGCAAATCTGATGGACACATCAGAGTGCGAAAGATTAGTTAAAGAGTTCACTGAGCATTTTGGTGGCATGGATGTCTTGATCAATAACGCAGGTGGCTTAGGCGGTCGTGCAAATCTAGAAAGTATCGATGACGAGTTTTATGAACGAGTCATGGATCTCAACGTTCGCTCTGCATTAATGACAACCAAGTTCTCTATCCCCCACTTACGTGCTTCTGCTGCTGAGTCGGGGCAAACATCGTGTGTTATCAGCACGGGTTCGATTGCCGCTCGTGAAGGTGGCGGTGTGGGTGCTGGCATCTATGCAGCTTCAAAAGCGTGGTTACACGACATTCACCGTAACTGGGTGAAAGAGTTTGCGAAAGACAATATCCGTTTCAACATTGTTTCTCCGGGCACTATCGATACTGCATTTCACGATGGTAAAAGCGACGAGCTAAAATCGAACATTGCTAGCAACATCCCAATGGGGCGCTTTGGCGATATCGAAGAAGTTGCACCGACTTTTGCTTTCTTTGCATCCCATGCTTGCAGCGGTTACATCACAGGACAAATCTTGGATGTCAACGGCGGACAGATAGCGCCTTAGCTTAACGGCTGTAGCTCAGCTTTAAGGCAGCACTTTAAGTTACACATTACATTAGGTCACAAGACCTTAATAGATGAGGCAAAACCTCACGCTATATTAGACGTATACACTGACATCAAAACGCCAGATTCGTCTGGCTTTTTTTGTTTTTAAAGTTTCAATTTCAGGTGGTTTAAATGTCAATATTTACATTGGTGGAAGATTCAAGCCGCCGAATTCATGTTCAAGTGGCGCGACAAATTGCTCGTAAGATCTTATCTGGCGAGTTACAAGAAAATCAAAAGTTACCTAGCGAAATGGAGCTGTGCGATATCTTTGGAGTAAGCAGAACTGCCCTTCGAGAATCAACCAAGCTACTTTCTGCAAAGGGGTTGATTGAGTCAAAGCCGAAAGTCGGCACTCGTATCAAGCCAAGAACGCAATGGCACTTCTTAGATCCGCAATTGCTGTACTGGATTCAAGACTTAGAAGACACCAAACCCTTCTTGTCTCAGTTCTTAGGCTTAAGAAAAGCGATTGACCCAGAAGCGTGTGCGCTAGCAGCAACCAACGCCACGGTAGAGCAACGCAAAGAGCTTTCGATTCTGTTCCAAAAAATGACTATTGCGGCCAATAGCTTTGATTATGAAGAGTGGACAACCAACGACCACCTGTTTCACCAAACGATTTTCTTATCGACAGGTAATCAGTTCTACATCCCATTCGCGAATATTCTGTCGACAATCTTCAAGCAATTTATCGACCATTCAGCCGAAGGCGGTCGCTTCTGTTTAGAAGAGCATAAAGCGATATACGATGCGATTATGTCGGGTAACGCCCAGCAGGCTCGAATAGCCTCACAAGTGTTACTAGACGATGAAAACCAAAAGCTATCTCGGGTTGAACTCGCCATCGCATAACCAATATTTACCCACTGACTCGTGTATATCAATACACGAGTCAGTCACATTTTAGCGTCCAATTTTTTACCATCCATACCGTAGTGTTTCATCTTTAAACCTTGAAGTCGGGTCGTCTCAGAGAAAGCTTACGGTTATACACATAAGGTGTTGTTTGTGTCTTCGCAATCGTACGTAAGGAAAAACTTCTCTCTCGCCTGGCCCCTCGCCTTAAACGCATTACTGATGCAGTCGATGTTGATGATCGACACGCTATTGGTTTCTCCCCTTGGTGAAATACCTCTTGCTGCAATGGGCATTGCCACGACCATCATCGCGTTTGTGTTGGGTATTCAAATGGCGTTGGCTAATGGTACCCAGCTGGTTCTCAGCCGCGCAGTCGGTTCTGGTGTCAGCTCTTCACTATCCAAAGCATTTTGGGCGGGTCTGTTCATCAATGTTGGCGTCGCATCGATGTTTTGGCTTCTGCTGACCTTTTTTGAACAACCTCTAATCCAAGCCCTAACCGACGATAAGACACTTCACCTTGAGATCAGTCATTATCTAGACATCTCAAAATATCTGGTGATCTTCACAGCCTTAACACAAGTAATCATTGCCTTGTTTAATGGACTGGGCAGAACTAAGGTTCCGTTTAAAGGTTACTTAATCGAACTGCCTGTCAACGCTGTGCTCTCTTATGTGCTTATTCATGGCTTCTCAAACTTTGAAGGGATTGGTGTACAAGGTGCAGCACTAGGCAGTGTTATCGCCATTACGATTCGTCTTGTGTATTTGATTCTATGTGTGCATTACGATTCATCTGTGTCGTTGAAACTGGATACTGAAAAGTCAGAGTTCATCACTAACATCCGTCGTCACTTCATTGAGATTTTCCCTGTCGCAGCGAACGTGACCATGCTTTCGATTGGCGCGACGATCTATCAGCTGTTGTACTCACAGCTCAATATTAATGCTTACGTAGCGATTACTCTGGTGATGCCGTGGATACGTGCCGGTACTCAATTCATTACGGCTTGGGCCCATTCTTCCGCGATTACGATCAGCCAAGCGATCGGTTCGAAGAAAATGGATGACCTAACCAAAAACGTTGATAGCAGTATTGATGTGGCGGTTGGTATTTCTGTGGTTTGTGCGGTGATGTTTGCAGGTTTAAGTTTGGTGATTGGCGATATTTACCCAGATCTTGACGCCTCGACTTATCAAGCTTTGGCTGTTATTGCCCCACTCTACATCTTCTTGCCAATCGTTCGTGGTTACAACACCGTTCACGGGCACGTATTAAGAGCATTAGGCAAAACCACTGACGTATTCAAAATCAACTTTACGGGTCAATGGGTCGTTTCAATCCCGCTTTGCGCATTGATCATCTTTGGTTTAGACGGCTCCATCTTTTGGGCATTTGCCATCCAACCATTCGAAGAGATAGTCAAAGCCTTCCCATTCCGTCACTTGGCGCGTAAATCTCTTAAAGAGTTTGATGCAAACAAGGCCAATGAGTTGATGTATGACTAGTGATGGTATGTCGTTCATCTCGAACTGACTCTAAGGGTCAGAGTTATCTCTAAAAGATATCTAAGCTCTGTCTAAGCTTTCTGAATACAACCTTGTCCTTTGGCAAGGTTGTATTGTTTTGGCTGTACCTTTCATTGATAAGCTTCACTACGCTCTCGCTGGTTTAAAACTCCTATAAAACAAAAAGACCACTCAACATTCGTTTAAGTGGTCTTAAGAAAACATCTACCATGGCTAGATTCTGGTTAACCCTGCTAGCCTACTGGTGATGGCATGTACTATTTGCCGTTCAGCTTAAGGGCTGAGAAAGTCACACTGTTGTAATCGCCGTTCTTTTTATCGACAGCGAAATCGCCAGTGCCAGCACAACCTGGGCCCCAAACTGGGTGAGAGTCGCTTACACTACATTGACCGTACGCACCCGCTTTATAGTAAAAGTCATCTTCCGCATAACCTGTTGGCGAATCAAGTTCGTCAATGCCCTTGCTCAAGTCGATTTCATACTTAACCGTATCGTGGCGAGCCGTTTCAAATGTGAGGTACATCATTGTACCCTTCACTTCCACTTTGTAGCTGAACTCTTCACCTAGAGCAATTCCCGCTTCACCAGGTTCTGTTGGGTTTTCCCAAGTATTGCCCCAAACTGGGTAAGCAATATCAGCACGGTTAGGATCTTTCTTCTCTAAGTTACGTTCATAGTTCCAAAAGACTGAGCCCATCTCTTGATCAGGAAACTTCTTATAGAAGATCTTTAGGGGTTCGTTACCATGGCCGTAACCTGTTTTTGCTTTGATCAAAGCATCGTGTTTCTTCGCGTGTATCTGACCAACAACCACTGAGTGAGCTGGATACCTTTCTGGGTGCTTAGCATTAATCGCAACGTGATTCACTTTTAGTGTCGCTTCTAATGTCCCACCAACCGCACTGTATTCACTCGCCGCTGGGTGGCTTGATAATGCCCACTGGTTTCCTTTGTCAGCCGTATCGATTGAGAAATCAGCACCGCGTGGCATCTGGCGTAATTCAGAGCGTGCGTTTTTCGAGTTCTTCGTGGTAATCGCTTGGTTTTGTACTTCAAAGACGAGATTACCGTCTTTATCAAGATGGAAGAAATCGCTATGTGAGTAGCTCATCATTGCTACCCCTTCGATTTCATCAACACGTCCATCTTCGTTAATATCTGAAGGGATCGTTATTTTCCAATTACGCATATCAAACTTATCAGCGGGAACTGGATAAGACACACCATTATTCGCAAATGACACAATAGGAACTGCTGATAGCAAAGCTATAGCAAGCATATTTTTTTTGAACATCCAAATTATCCTTAATAACAAACGAGTATTTGTAAACCCATTAATATTAACTAGGTGTAAGAAAACTAGTTGGTAATAACAGGTGAATCTTTAATTGAATAAACTAAATTGTAAAAGTGAGCTTCGCTTTCACCATTTTTGAATTGGTTATAAACGCCCGCTTTATAATAGCTAACCATATCTTTCCAATAACTAATGTCATGATTAACAACAGTGCTGCCGTTATGGTTAATAATTAACCTTTGGTTGCCGACATAAATATCGAACTTATCTGCGCCTTTTTCAGCTATTGGCCCCAATGGTAATTTTATATAAGCCTTTTTGCATTCCGTTGAGCCTTTATTTCCACTCTTTGAACTACAGTTAACGGCATTATTTTTAATGATTGCCCAATACCAATCTGTCTTACCACTTCGGTCGGCGTCATAAACCACACGAACTAAAGGATGGGGAATATACCCTTCACCATGAGAACCTGGTTTTCCATCGTAGTACGTCCCTTTGTTATGCACTTGCAGGTACGTCATTTCATCACGTTTTTTTTCGCTGTTTTTTACCGAATCACGAGGATTAATGGGCATAAACTCAGCACTCAGATGATGGTACTTATTAGGCTCATCGACCTTAAAATTGTCATTGACGCGAATCTCACTGCGATTCTTGTAACCCGCCATTTTAAAGACCAATGCTTGAGTGGGTTCATCAACATAGAAGTGTTCAAACACAACGCCATCAAAGTTGCCTTTGCTCGCATAATCTTTCTTGTTCCCAGGTTTCCCTTCTGGATCAGACATTTGCAGCTTAGAGAGTTTGAGAATGTCTTGAAACTGACTGTAGTCAGCAGGAACTCCCATATCAGAAGCATGTGCGCCGAGGGAAAGTGACGCCGTTATCGCCAAACATACTAGGTTTTTCATTTTTCTTTTAACCATCCATTGGATAAACATTCAAAGCATGGCGACCAAAAACAGAACAACCAAAAAGATAAAAAATCGATTTATCTGATAGTTGGGAGTCACATATCGCCACATCAACCCATAAAACATTTGTATTATTTTATCACATGGATTTTGCATTTCTCGGCAACATTGAAAAATTGAGAGGGCTGTCATTATTGACATTAAACACAGCACTGAAAGTGGGATATTCATAACGTTTTGATATAAACAGGCGGTAAAAAGTTAAATTTGTTAACCAAGAGCAACCATAATTAACAAATTATGCCGTTTTGTGTATATACCATTCCAAAAATCAGTGACTCACAACTGAATTAACAAACTAGTCAATATCCAATTTATTCGAATTTCAACCTAGCTCACGGTTTTTCATAAACTTAACATATAAGATTATTGTATGAGTTATTAAGTAGCTCGGAAGAAAAACCCTACCTTTACTTAATTTTAAATCTAAAAATATGAGAGTAATGATGAAAAAAATGAATACGGTTGCTATCGCAGTGGCAACAACTTTATTTGCAGGCATGGCATCAGCAACAACACTTGATTACCGTTATGAGTATCGTGCAGCGACTGACTATACAAAAACTAATGGAGATGAAGCTCATGTTGACGCTCGCCACCAGCACCGCGTGAAACTAGGCCACAGCTTTAAGCTATCTGATAAGTGGAAGCACTCAACTGGCCTTGAAGTTAAATTCCATACTGACGACTCTTACTACGACGCAGACTCTGGCGAAGTTAAATCAGCGAACAGTAGAAGCTTCTATGATGGCAACTGGTACATTTACGGCATGGAAGTCGAGAATACAGCAACTTACAAGGTCGATAACAACTGGTATCTACAAGTAGGTATGCCAATCGCTTGGGACTGGGATGAGCCGAACTACAACGGCGGTGACTGGAAAATGAAAAAGGTCACTTACAAACCTCAATTCCGTGTTGGCTATAAAGCAGACATGGGTCTAACAACGGCTATTCGTTACCGTCACGAGTATGCTGATTTCCGTAATCACACTCAATTTGGTGACAAAGATTCAGAGACTGGTGAGCGTTTAGAATCAGCACAGAAATCAAAAGTCACACTAACGGGTTCTTACAAAATTCAATCTCTACCTAAACTTGGTCTTTCTTACGAAGCAAACTACGTGAAATCTTTGGATAACGTACTGCTTTACAACAGCGATGACTGGGAATGGGATGCAGGCTTAAAAGTTAACTACAAATTCGGTTCTTGGAAACCTTTTGCTGAAATCTGGTCATCTGATATCAGTTCGTCTTCTAAAGATCGCGAAGCAAAATACCGTGTTGGCGTTGCTTACTCATTCTAATTAGAAAATAGTCAATTTATTAAAGCACCCCTCTCCTCTTGTAAAATTTTGGGGCATATTTAATTACTTTATTTTAAAGAATAGGACGTTCTAATAAATATTGTTTAATCCTAAAAAATATTTAACGCCTATTCATTATCTATTTCTTATGTGGTTTACATACGGATTTAATATCATAAAGAGAATATTTTATGCAGATTTCTAAAATCGCTACTGCTGTCGCTCTTTCGACAGGTTTATTATTTGGTTGTAACAGTGATGGTTTACCTATTCCAACAGACCCAGGCGGAACTGACCCTGTTGAACCTGTTGAACCTGTTGAAGTTTACTCTATAGAAAACGTCTATTGGGATCTGACAGGTGGTGCTGTTGCTGCACAGTCACTCAGCGGAACTTCACCATATCGCTTTGATAATGATGAAGAAGGTACTCGTGCTCTAAGCATTTACAGTGGAGACGTAGCTAATGGCTTCACTTTTGAGAGTTCAATATATACTGCTGAAGAAGAAGGTGTTGTTTCCTTTGAAGGTAAGGACTGTACTTACACAGTGACTGAGCAACAGCTAGATATGACATGTGAAAAAGATGACGTAGAAACAGCTTACTCAGCAACAGAGATTACAGATGAATCTGTTATAACTGCATTAGAAAATGCCGATGATGGAAAACCTAAATCAGTCGATGATGTGAACGCTGCGATTGCATCAGCAGAAGAAGGCGCAACTATTGAACTATCATCTCAAGGTACATTTGATACTGGCGTTATCGAGTTAAACAAAGCCGTTATACTTGATGGTGCTAGTTTGGTAACAATTACCGGAGATGCTTGTATTGATGTCACTGCACCCGGTGCTAGTATCAAAAACATGACTTTTGCCAATGATAATTTGGCCGGATGTTTTGGTAGAGAGTCAGCAGGTACTTCAGATAATGAAACTGGTGCGATCATCATTGGTAAAATTGGTAAAGATTCAGATCCTGTAGCACTTGAAAACCTAAAGTTCGATGCAAACGGAATTACCGAAGATGATCTAGGTACTAAAAAAGCAAGTTGGTTATTCTCTCGAGGTTACTTTACATTAGACAATAGCGAATTTGTCGGTTTAAGTGGCAGTATCCAAAATAATGCAATTCGTATTAACTGTAGTAGTAACAACGCGCGATTTGGTTCACAAATCACAAATAATACGTTCACTATTAAGTCGGGTGGTAGTGATGTGGGCGGAATTAAAGTTGGTGATTCTAGCGGTGGGGAAATAAAGGTTAGCGAAAATAACAACACCTGTAATGTAACTGTCGAAAGTAATACGTTCAATGGTTATAAAACCCTACTTTCAGCAGACAACACTAGCGATTTTAGAAATACAGCTATTTACGCACAACCATCTGCAGTTAACACTGCGGCAGGTAAAGAAAACATCTTGAACTAAGACTAGGAATATCAAAACAGACAAGTTGACTTGCTGTTTGCTTATCTTAGAACCTGACTTATTCAAAGCCATAGCAACTGCTATGGCTTTTTTATTTTTTAAAACACAGAGCTTATGACACGATTAAATTTAACAATCCAAATATCTATTTTATTAACTCTAATTAAAAACCAGAATAACTCTAGCGCTAATTTTCATTCTACTGTTCTAACCCTCTCAAAGCCCTGTATCTATCATAGATAGACAAAGTCTCTCAATTCTATACTAATACCTGAAAATTATTGTTCAGCGTCACCGTACAACTACAATCAGGGCATTTACGACCTGCAAGTAACTAACGCTAAAACACATAACCTTGAGCTAATAGAGTCGTTCATTATCGACTTGAGCCCGTCTAGTATTTCATAAAGCATTGGCTCTAATAGAGTGATGGCTAACCCTACCATTCTATTTATGAACGAGTTAGTGCACTATTTATGGCTTTTTCTAGGAGTCTTGCTAAACACCCCAAGAGTGACAGTTTCAAGAACAGTACGGGAGTAATCAGCCGATCTAACATTTATTAGTAGGCCACACACAATAATATGTTCGTAAATAAACGCACATAGGTAAATACCTTAAGAACGAGGGCAAAGTTTTCGAACTATGGTGATTCCGATAAACATAACGACATTATTTGGGTTTGAATCCGCGACAAGTTGACCTATTAGTAGCTGAGATTAATCATGAGCGGCGCTTGGGGGATTAATAGCGACTGAAACTGATAATGACTGAAGTTAATACTGAATGAACTTGATGATAATGTCCTAAATTCTGTGTCACTGATAGCTACCCTTCACCCTTTACTCAATAAAATCATAATTTCACGTCCAAACAACACACACAAAAAAGCCTCCAAACCCTGAGGTTGGAGGCTATTACGATAACTTAAATATTAAGTGTTATTCGGTCAGACTACTTTTTGTATTGATCGTGCGATACGTCTAGTTGGTAGAAAGTCGCTTGTGAGTAATCGTCTAGGTCGCCGCTGATGTTTTGGTTGTAAACACCCGCTTTGAAGTACATGTACTTGCCGCCAACGTCGTAGCCGCTGTTGCTCATGTCAACCACTTGTACAACGTCGTCTTTGCCTTCACGCATTAACGTAACCGTCATCGTGTTGCCTTTAACGTCAATGCGGTAGCTGAACACTTCGCCAAGCGCGATACCATCTTCACCCACTTCAGCCGTCATATCGCCCACTAGAGGGTAGAAATCCTCTTTTGTTGCGTCTTGGCTTTCGTGTGCAAAGTAAACTGCACCCGTTGGTTGGTTTGGCAATTTACGGTAGTACAAACGAATCGGCTCATCGTTTTGATCGTGAATCTGACCAATGATAAAGCGACCTACTTCATTCGCATTACCCGTTGTTGTTGCGTGGTCGATTTTCAATGTCGCTTCTAGAACGCCATCAATACCTGCCGCAGCTTCTAAATCAGATTCAGGTGCGCTTGAGAATACCCAGTTGTTCTTGTTAACACCTTTAGTGCTAATAGACTGGTCACCACGACGCATCATTTCACGAAGCTCAGTACGTGCGTACTTAGTGTTTTTAGAGGTACGTACACCTTTCACGTAAGCCTTGAATACTAGGCCGCCATCATCCGCTGTGTAGAAGATTTCAGGGTGCTGGTAACCGTTTGCAAGGTTCCACTCAGACACATCATCAGGCTTGCCGTTTTTGTCATGATCGAATGGTTGAGATAGGTACCAATGAGTCATGTCGAAGTTTTCACTCGGTGCATTACCGGCAACGGGTGTTGCTGGTAGGCCTGTCGGAACAGGTAGTGCGCTGCGCGTATCACATTCAACCGAAGTCTCACAAGGGTAAACCGCTGCTACGCCGAAGTTACCAGAGCGTAGATCTTTACGCGCTGCTTTACGTGCTTTTTCTGCCGCTTTCATTTCAGCGATAATTACCGCTTCTGCAGCTACCACGTCTGAAGTGATGATATGGCTAGCAGGACATGCGTTAATGCTACAGTTAACTGCGGCTAATCCAGTCACACTGTTCCAACCGTTTTTGGTGTTACCGTGACCAACATATCTTACGTAACGTGCTTTCACCGCAGGCTCAAATTGGAAACGCTCAAGGCCGATAGCTTTACCAGAACTCAGCTGGTTCTCAAGTACCGTCGTCCAGGTTTCACCATCGACGCTCACTTGGATATCAAACTTAGATTGGCGCTCATTACCTTTACTGAATGATGCTTGCACAGCGTCAAATTCTTGAACTGAACCATAATCTAGCATTGCCCACTCACCGTCACCCGCTGAAGACCAACGTGTTGTTAGATCTTGGTCAATTAGACGATCTGGGCCGTTACCATCATGGCTACTAGCGGCAACTGAAACAGGCGTTAGAAGCGCTTCACCCGTTTCTTTGTTATTTGGAAAATCAGCAGTCGTCGTGCTCGTGCTCGCACAACCAACCGCAAGTAGAATAGAAGAAGCGAGTAAGGTTTTTAGAGTAATTTGTTTCATATTTAATCCATTATTATAATACAAAGACAGCGTTCGTAAGTGAAAGCTAAATCAGCAAACACGAGCTATAAGGCGATTCCCCTCTCAGTATTTGCGATAACATTAAAATATTACGTAATCTTATAATACAAATAAAATATTTCGTTGAATAAATGAGACTGGGAACACTTTCCGATTTGTCCATACTTTAACTGGATCACACTTCCTATTGATAAAAACAATATATAAAAAAATTGAATACGAAATAGACTAGCAAGACCAAAACACCCCAGCTGAAATAACAGGTTTTGAATCCAGTGAATCCGTTCTTTTCAACGATCAAATTCAACGATTGCCTCCCTCCTCCCTCCTCCCTCCTCCCTCCTCCCAGAACGTAAAAAGACCACATTGCTGTAAACCAATGTGGTCTTTTAAGTCACCGTTCTAGCTATTCAAAGAGAAGTGAGGCTACTCAAGCATCAGTGATCGCATTCAAGTCCCAAGTCTCAGGAAACTCAATAGTGTGACGCTCTAAGAGAGCTGAAGCTCACATCGAATACCTCACCGGCATAGTCGTTATCAGGCTTAAATTGTGGATAGATGCCCGCTTTGAAATAGAAAGCAATATCTGCCGATGTCCAATCTGATGTTAACGACACCGTGTCCCCATCTTTGTCGGTGTAATCTTGTCCCCAAGGGATTGAATGGGAAACGGTGTTGGTTCCATCTAAGTCATGGGTTGCTAAGTACACACCGTCTTGGTTGGCTCGTATCGTATATCGCCATTCTTCACTGGCCGAATAAGTCCCTAACTCAACACTGAACGGTTCGCAATGACCGCAGTCTTGGTTGTTTCGTTCAAAGTCAGAGTTCAGAATCACTCGTACTGGCTTACCCTCACCTTCCCAAAGCAACTTCACTAGGGCTTGATTGATCTTCCAGCCGTGTATTTGACCAAGCACCACTTTCGGCTCTTGGCTATTAATGTTCGGATAGTCCTCGATTCTCAGGGTTGCGGTTAACTCGTGACTGGTTGCGTTGGTTCTAGTGTCGTCCAAATACCAACTCGTATCTTCATCGCTGGTGCTGCAATCTGGTTGAGCACTGCTTTGGTATAGCTCTCTGAGCTCAGAGCGAATATAGCTAGAGTTTTGCGTAGAGGTGCCATATCCCATATCCGCTCTAAAGTGCATTCTTCCTTCATCTGCATTGAAGTAAGAAAGATTAATATCGCTGTGGTACACGTCGCTGTCATTTGAAAGAAGATCTTTACTCGAGTCACAACGTTCCGGTTCTAACTCAGCAGCACTATCACCACCGCTTCCATACCAAGTATCTTTACTTGCCGGAATGGTCAGCTTCCAATCATTAATGTCCCAATCGTTTGACCCATTGATTTGAGTCGTGGTGTATCTCAGCGCCTGATAGTAAGCAGTCGCTTCACCATTCTCGAATTGGTTATAGATACCCGCTTTGAAATAGCTCAACAGGTGTTGCCAATACGCGATGTCTTGATTCACTTTTACTTCATCATTTACTTTGATCGACAGTGTGTTCTCATAAACAGAAAGATCAAACTTGGTAAAGCTATCCAGTTCCGCCTCACCTAAATCGTAACGATTGTATGAAGTAGCATAACAATCCGAAGAGTCCGCCGCACTGCTACAGTCAGTTGCATTCTTCTTCATAACAGCCCAATAATGCCCTGTGAGGCCGTCCCTCTCTTGTTCCCACACCACACGCAATAACGGATGAGGGATGTAACCTGTCCCACTCTCATCAGTGCCCTTATTGTGTATTTGTAGCAACGTCACTTCATCATGATCGGCAGGTGAACTCGCCATTGCATGTTCGATATCAGGTAAGCTTATTTCCGCATACAGGCTTCGTCTTACACCCGTTTCATTGATATCGAAGTTTTCTCCCTCACGAACCTCAGAACGCATCTTATAGTTCGCCATTCTAAAAATTAGGTTTTCCGTCTCTTCATCTGCGTAAAAGTAATCACTGATGTAACCATCGAAATCACCATCTTTCACTTCAGAGGTTTTGTTACCCTCTGTGCCGTTAGGATCCGATACCTGAAGGTCAGAGCTGGAGAGGATGTTTTGATACTTAGCAATATCATAAGGCGCAACAACGCCAAAAGACGTACCCGGATTGGTGTTATCAGAAGAGTCATTGCTATCACTTGAACTATTTGAACTGCTTCCACCGCAGCCATAGGTGAGCGAAGCGAGCGCGACGATGAGGATTGGCTTATTCACATTTATCTCACTTATCCATAAGAGTAGAGTGATAATGTATATTTGTACTATTTTATGTCAATTATCTATTTATCAGAATGTGAGATGCGGCAAATGAGGCGATATGAACAGTTTTCACCGAGGGTTTATAGACAAAAACAACGCAGAAAGGCCACTCTAAACTCGATAGGTTATGAGTGGCTCTCAGGCTAAAAACCAAAATTAACGCATTGATTTTTATTGTTTATTAATAGAAACGTCAGACTTTAAAGCTACTCATTAGCTCGCTAACGCTGCCATTCAGTGTTTTGATTTCAGCGGATCCTGTTAGTTGGTCTTGGCTTAGCTTATTGAGTTCCTCAACGAAGCTTTCAATCTTATGCATGTTCTTAGCGATACTATGAATCAGCGCATTTTGCTCAACAGAAGATCCTGAAATATCGTTGTTGAAACGACTCACGGTTTCCATCTGTTCCGTTAGCTTCGCTAGCATGTTTACCGCTTGGACAACTTGAGCACGAGTCATCTCGCAATTGCTCTTGGTTAACTCAATCGATTTGACCAAGCCATCTGATTTCGACTGCAACCCAGATAACGCCTCTTCTATTTCAGAGGTACTGATTTGAGTTCGGTTGGCTAGCGCACGGACTTCGTCAGCCACCACAGCAAAACCTCGACCATGCTCGCCTGCTCTCGCCGCCTCTATGGATGCGTTTAATGCAAGCAAGTTGGTTTGCTCAGCAATACCACCAATCACAGACACTATCGACTGAATGCTCTGTGTTTCATTAGCCATAGAACGAATATCATCAGACGTCGTGCAAACTTGCTTCTCAAGATCACTGATATACGTTTCTGTCACCGTGTTAATTTGCTTAGTCTCGTCACTGAACACGGCCGCATCTCGCGCTGCTTCTGCCGCTGATTGTGAGTTCTTCTCTACTTCACTTGAAGCTTCAGACAATCCATTAATCGCAGAGACCACCTGAACCGTTTCATCGGTATGAACTTTCAGTACATCGCTGGTTTCTTTACAGCCTTCTCGAATACTTAATACCTTAGTATCAAGATCCGAGTTCTTGAATTTCACGTCTTTAACCATCTCTTGAAGGCCAATGATGAACAAGTTGATGTCTTTGGCGATGTGTCCTAGGTCGTCATTGCCTTTCTCGGCAAGCCTTTGAGTCAGGTCGCCATTACCTTGAGAAAGGTCGTGAACAATTTTACGCAGTGACACAATTGGGCGGTAGAAACGATTCAGGAGTAGAATCATCAATATGACTGACCCCAATACACAAGCAATAATCAGCATTCGAGCATCTGACATCACGCCATTCAGCTGATTGAGCGCAAGTTCAGGGTCAATACTTGAAATCATGTACCACTCTTTCTGGCTGCCAATATCGACCTTCTTAGCCATCAAGATTCGCTGATTACCATCAATAACACCTTCAATGAATTGATCCGGTCGTTCGATGGCCTTGTTGAGTTTCATTAAGGCGTCAGCAGAAGAGATATTACTCTGTGGAAGGACGTTTTCTATTGTGGATGCGACAACCATCCCTCTCTCATCCACGATGATACCTTTCGCTTCGTAGATGCTATCTAACTGTTTGAGCTGAGCTTCCAAATCATCAAATCGAATGTCCGCCATGATCACGCGATCTTGGTATGAGTAAGTCACACCAATCATAGGCACTTGAGTACTCTTAGTGAAAAACAGATCACTAAAAAATAAGCCTGATTTCAATTTCGCTTGTTGGTACCAAGGGCGAGTCGTTGGGTTGTATTTTTCTTTGATTCCAACACCGTTAGGGAAAGATTCTGAAGGACGAGAAGTGTAAGAACGGCCGTCGTCAAAACCCACTACAATTTTGTCAATGCCACCGAGCTTAGCCGCGTAATGCATCAGGGCTTCATTTGGCACTTGGTATGGAGATTTCATGAACTCTTGTGCAACGGAATTGACCGTATCTATGGTGCGCTGAACGGTACTTTCAATCTGATTAATTTCTATCGTTAGCGAGTGATCAATCTCGTTATAAATTGTTTGGTTTACCTGATCAGTCGCCAAGTTAAGCGTGAACCAGTTAGTAAATGCCAAGGCACTAGAACTGACGATCGCCACCATTAAAATCAATTTTCCTTTAAACCCTAGAGACAATTTTGAATTCATAAAACTCATCATCCATATCAACCTATGTCTATTATTTTCATCCGAATGAAATGGTCATTTTTTAGATACACGAAGATACGGGAAGCAAAACTTGTTCATACCGTTCCATCATCACAACCATTAATTTAATTAATATTGTATGCTTAATTAGCTGCGCTTTCTGTGAGCGATCTTGATATATCAAAACTGGTTAAAATCACCCTGTGACATAGGTATCATTTATGAGTTTGAACTTTTAACGCGATTAGAAACGAATAATTAACCAATCAAAACTGATCAACTTTCAGATAATTACCTGAAACTTCGCCGATAATGCCTCTACTCAAATTATTCATATCACTTTCGGTCACCTGACTAGGAAAGTGAGCCTCAAGTCACATTTTCACTAACTAACCATTCACTAAAGGCATTCAACCTTAAAATTTATTTGTAATACAATAAGCCTTAAGTTATGGTGTATTTGAATCATAACTTAAGTTCTTTCTGAATGCTTTTGTGCAATTCAAAGTGGAAATTGAAGCGTCTAGCTTTAAGGTTATTGAACACGGTTAACGTAGAAACTGTCGGGGGATCTCGTTAAGCGGTACTTCACTTAGATTGTTCATTCGTTTTTTCAGACGGCTCGTCCGAATACGCCCACATAGTCACCAGCTGTGTGGGCTTTTTTTGTTTTGTTGATTATTGCTGCGGGTTTTGGTTAGTGCTCTACAGTACGAACTATCGCGGATTAATGACGGTATTAGATATTTGATCATGTGAGAATAGAGAGTCAGCGGATACATAGCGAAGCACGTCTAGAACGAAGCGTTTCTGGAGGCGTTAAGTGTTAACAAGCAGCTTTGCAGCATTCAAAATTGAGATAAAAGGAAAGTCGAAACAGGCACAGTTTTGATTAGGTAGAACAATAAGAAGCAAAAGAGTAGAGCGAGAAAATTAATACTGATGGCTGCGGGTTTTACGAGGGAGAGTGAAACCGTGGGAGCAAACTGGTATTAAGGATAAAACAGGGAGCGAGGATAAAACAGGGAGCGAGGATAAAGCGGGATTTGAGATAAAACAAGCTTGTAGATTAGACCTTGTTCAGATAAAAACGAACCTCGCTGAGGTATCGCCGCCTAAAAGACAGGCAATACCCTAGCGAGGTCGTACGTCGATTACTTCTCTAGTTTAGCGAAGTAGTCGAAGATTACTGGTACATCGTTGTTACCCATGCCTGCGTCAACAGCAGCTTGTAGGCTTGTTGCAGTACCTTGAGCGATTAGAGACTCAGTACCTAGCTCTTCACAAAGAGCAAGGAAGTAACCAAGGTCTTTGTTAGCGTTAGCAACAGAGAAACCTAGCTTCTCTTCGCCGTCTACTGCGTAGAACTTACAGAATTGCATGAACGGAGAGTTAGATGGACCTGCAGACATGATGTCAAACAGTTGTTGGCCATCAACACCAGCGCGTTGAGCAACAGCGAAAGCTTGAGACATAGTTGCAACAGTCGTCATGCCCATGAAGTTGTTTACAAGCTTAGTAACGTGACCTGAACCTAGAGCACCTAGGTGGAATACGTTTTCGCCTTGCTCTTCAAGAACAGGTTTAACTTTGTTGAAAGTTTCCATGTCGCCAGCAGCCATGATGTTCAGAAGACCATCTTTAGCGTGTGCAGGAGTACGACCTAGAGGTGCGTCGATCATGCCCGCGCCTTTTTCAGCTAGAGCTGCGCCGATTTTCTTAGTAGAAGCAGGGATAGAAGTACCGAAGTCTACTAGTACTGCGCCTTCTTTGATGCCCGCTAGAACGCCGTCTTCGCCGTAAACGATTTTTTCAACAACAGCTGAAGTTGTAAGACAAAACTGAACGATGTCACTTGCAGCAGCTAGTTCTTTAGCAGAAGTGAATGCAGTCGCATTGCCGCGATCTGTAACGCGAGCAACAGCTTCAGCGCTTAGATCCATTACGTTTACGTGGTAGCCGCGCTTTTGTAGGTTTTCAACCATGTTGCCGCCCATAAGACCTAGGCCAATGAAACCGATTACAGGTTTAGTCATGTTCAAACTCCAAATATAGTATTGTATGATTATATGGTCATTATAATAACGACGTCTTTTCCGTTACGCAATAGTTTTAGGGTAATCCTTCGATGCTTAGACGCAAGTTGTGACGGGGATTCACTTTACGAGAGAATATGGTCACGCTTTGTACTTTGAGGAACGATATCCCACTCAAAAATTCGCCGATTGATGAAATAACATACGTTAAATGTCATACGATTATTAAGAATAAGCCACGCCTCTAACTATTGTTAACTTACTGCTTCTTTTTTCAGTCAGTCTAAAGTAGTTAGTATTAAAGCAGTCAATGACTAAGAGCATTCACTGTAAACAAGCACTCAAACGTGGCAGGAACATCCCTCTCCCTTAATCTGCGTAGTTCATCAACCCCTTACCTACTATTGCTCCTGTATCGATTGGTTTGACATCGAGATGCCTATCAAATGCAGTTGTCGCGCTGTTTGAGCCTGTGTGAATACACTTTAATAGAGGCTTGTGACACAGCGGTGTAACCTGCGATGTGTTTAAACTGTGCTGCCTGTTAACTGCGATGCCTTTAAACTGCTATGCAGCATCGCCAATCTCGCCCAAACTAACAGTGTTCCCCTTTTCACCCTACAAACTAAAAAACTCCAAGCTTTCGCCTGGAGTTTTTAATATATCGCTTCTGTTATTTCAGCAGATTACAGTTCAATTGAAACCGTTTCGCCGTCAACATTAAGCAGTAGCGTGTTGCCTTCAAGCTTGTGAGATACTTCAACTTGCTCGCCTTGGTTCTTATTAGGAACAAGAAGCGTTAGGATGTTGTGCTCTTTCGATGGCTTGAATTCCACTTCAACGTGACGGTGAATTTCAAGATCTTCAAACTCGTATGGGTCAACTTCGCCGAAGCCTTCAACGTTCTTAACTGAAGTAATGTTGTCAGCAGACTCGTTAATGAAGTTTACGTCTAGGTGCGCTACTTCGCCACGGATAGTAAAAGACTTATCAGCCACTTCGTTTGCGAAAGTTGTGTGCATTAGCCAAGTCATGTCTTTCTCTTCAGAAAGTGTCGCCTTGTCTTGCATTACAAATACTTTACCTTGAACAAACCAGATCTTACGCTTGTAAGATTCGATTTCAGGAACGAAGTACTTGTAAGATGCCGTTGCATCACCTTCAACCATCTTCACATCAGACTCTGTGTCGAAGTCAGAGATAGTGCCGCCCGCTTCAATACAGAAACGGTCTTGGTGGTTCTCGTAACCTGTGTTCTTGTTCTCGCCGTACTGACCTTTACCACCAAATAATGGCAAGTTTTTAGAGAACGTGTGACGACGCCATTTGGTGTGCATATCAACACCGAAACCACCGTAGTAGCCAGTGATTGACGCTAGCGTTTCACCAAATGCATGCAATGTGAATGCGTTTTGGTCACCGTGAGAGTGGCTGATTGAGCCAAACGGAGAACACTTGAATACCATGTGAATATGGTTATCACGTTCAGTCATCTTGTTGTGGAATGCAGCCCAGCCAGTGATTGGGAACACTTTCAACAATGGATCGTTTGATGGCGCTTTCTCTTCTGGTGCATCCCAAAGAATGTTGAAGCGCAGATCGTCGTAACCGAAGTCCCACCAGCCGAAGTTGTAGAACTTCGTATGCGCTTCAGTATCACGGCCTTTAAGTTGGTTGTAGTACCAAACGTACTCAGGCTTCTGGTTAACACCTGCGTAGTGCTTGATGTTATAAGCCAGTTTTAGACCTGGGAAATCACCGATTGAAGACTGGTCACAAAAGCTTGCGCGCTTAGAGTGAACAGGCATGCAGTAAAGCGGGAAGTCACCTGTGTTTTCGTAGAATGTTTTATTGAACATGTCTACGCCACAGTATGCTTTTAATAGGTCGAATGCTTCGCCTAAGAATGCAGTTTGCGTGTTCCAGTAGTCAGGGCCTTCAGCCCAACCACCGTCTACACCGCCCCATGGTGGGTAATGTACTGCGTAGTATTCTAGAGCGTAAGCAATGTACTCGCCTGCTTTCGGGTGATCGTGGTAAAGCGCGATACACGTTGGGATAATAGCAGAAGAGATAGAACGAACACCGTGGCTGTTTAGTGGGTTGTTCAATAGATCAACCGTCACTTTTAGGTGGTGCATGATTTCGTCTAGACGCTCAATCAAAGCATCTTGAACTTGCTGACGTTCTTCATCTGTGAAGTAGCCGTGTAGCCAGTCGTAACCCCAAGCCATAGCCGCGATAACACGGAAAGCCGCCTCATCGTTATAGCCACGAGAAGTCACACCTTCTGGATCGTACGTAGACAGTTTTAGAGTCCAAGCTTTTGCTTTCGCAATTAGCGCTTCGTCTTCTTTTACCACACCAGCAATCGCTAGGTTACGTGTCGCGTTCAGTGCCATTTGGCAATCAACGTACATTTGACGCCAGTAAGGACGCCACAAAGAAGCTTTGCCTACTGTTTCCGCTGGGTACGCTTGAGGCTCTTCGAAAGGCGCTGTCTCAAGGAACTTAACGGTAGAGTTGTTGTAGAAATCATCAAACATGCAGTGAGCTTCATCAGCTTTCACTTTTGCTTTGAATTCTTCTAGCTGATCAGCTTGAACAAGAAGACGTGGACGTGCTTCGCTCAAGTTGTCTAGGAATGATAGGTCGAAGTCACGTTTTTGTACTTCGATAGGGAGTAGGTCTACAAGATTACCTGCTGAAGTGTCATTCTCCAGCTTCATCTTCCTGATTGCATCAAGAGATTTTTGGTCGCTCATTCTAACTCACTTATATTCAAGTTGACTGAAAGGAATTAGCAATAATATACGTCTTATTGTAGGACAATTAAATCTGTTTCGATTCGATTGAACACTTTTTTACAGTTTTCGTGATTTAGGTCTGATGTTGCACTCCAGAGCAAGTGCTCCCTGTTATCCTGCTCGAACCCAATCCATGTAGATACTCGCATCAAATCGCCAATGCCCTCCCCTAAGCGAGCGAGATTCAGACTTCCTGACCTAACTGATTTTCCAACTTTGCAAAGCAAAAAAAATGCGATGCTCTCTCGAGCATCGCATTCTATTAAATGTTTTTTATGTATTAGCTTTCAGCGACCGCTTTCGCTTGCTTGCCGCCATCATCGACAGCTTTAACTAGCAGCATACCAACACCGCCAACTATCACACCACATAGGATGAAGACTAGGCGTCCCCACATTGGGTTAGTTAGTAGAGCCATTAGCATGATACCAACACCCGCAACTGCGATAAGTTTACCAAGCATCTCACGTTGTTTGTTGTCTAGTTTCTTCTGTTCCGCTGACTCAGCAACAAGTGGCGTTGCTAGGTTACCGAAGAACTTATCAACGTCAGCCTGACGCTTCTCAGTTAATGGCTTGTAGAACAGAGTAGATAGGATGAAGAAACCACCTGTCAGTGTAATGTGACCGATTAGACCGATAGCAACCTTAACATCAGACCATTCACGGCTTGTTAGCTCTTCTAGACCGAAGACTGACGACACCATTTCAGCATTAACAACGAAACCTACGTAGTAAGAAACGAAACCACCAACAACTAGCGTACCCCAACCTGCCCAGTCTGGTGTCTTCTTAATGAAGAAGCCAAGGAATGCTGGAATTGTCATTGGGAAGCCGATCAGTGCGCCCACATACATCATTGTATCGAACAAGCTCAAACCTTTAAGCGAGTTGATGAACTGTGCGATAAGGATGATAGCGATACCAAACACGGCAGAAGTAATCTTAGAAACCGTTACTAGCTCTTTCTCAGTAGCGTTGCCTTTACGAACGATTGGTTCGTAGAAGTTCTTAACGAAAATACCTGAGTTACGGTTTAGACCAGAATCCATTGAAGACATTGTCGCGGCAAACATAGCAGCAACAAGAAGGCCAACCATACCTGCTGGCATGTATTCTTGTACAAAGTATAGGTATGCAAAGTCACCGGCTTTCTTACCTGCATCTGGGTAAGCTGCTGCTAGGTCTACACCTTGACCTGCAATGTACCAAGAAGGCATGAACCAGATGAATACACCACAAAGCATTAGCACACATGCTAGTAGTGCTGCTTTCTTCGCGTTCTTTGAGTCTTTAGCCGCAAGGTAACGGTAAGAGTTAAGCATGTTGTTAGTAATAGAGAACTGCTTAACGAAGATGAAGAATGCCCAAATACTGAAGATGCTTAGGTAGTTAATGTTGTTACCAGAAAGGAAAGAACCGCCTTCCGCTACTGGGAAGTTATTTACGATTTCACCAACACCACCGCCTTGAACAACCGCAACAACAGCACAAGTCACGGTTACCGCCATGATGATAACCATCTGCATGAAGTCAGATGCGATTACCGCCCATGAACCACCTGTTACTGACATCGCCAATACAACCAAGCCAGTAATCCAGATAGTCGCTGTCATGTCGAAGCCGAAGATACCAGAAGCGATGATTGCCAGTGCGTTTAACCAAACACCCGCAGAAACAACACTGTTCGGCATTGAAGACCAAGTGAATACTTGCTCGTTCGTTGCGCCGAAACGCATACGGATAGCTTCGATTACCGTTACTACACGTAGCTGGCGGAATTTAGGAGCGAAGTATGCGAAGTTCATGAAGTAACCAAATGCGTTGGCTACGAAGATGACCGCGACTGCAAAACCATCGTTATACGCTTTACCTGCCGCACCGGTGAATGTCCATGCACTAAACTGGGTCATAAAGGCGGTTGCACCAACCATCCACCACAACATGTTACCGCCCCCGCGGAAGTAGTCACTGGTGGTACTTGTAAATGTTCTAAACATCCAACCTATCGCGATCAAGAATAGGAAATAAATGCCGACAATAATCGTGTTGAGTTCCATCGTGTATCCTTTGTCCGTTGTAATTTGTTACGAGCACTATAGGAAACCTGAAACTTCATTTGTAGTACAATAATCCAAATAAGTGATGGTGATCTTATTTTGATTGATTAAGTTAATTATATATATGACATAGGATGGAATATGGCTAATTCATCAAGGAAATAACTGCGGTTTGGGATAACGAAGCACCAACTTTGCTTGCCAACCAACAAATACCATCAAAATCAACAACTTAAAATAAAACAAGACTTTACACACTTAATAACAAATACAACCAAACACATATAAATATAAAATCTTTAAAAATAACAAAATCCAACAACCCACCAAATCGCCGACATTTATCACACAATAAACCATTGATTTTCGCTCATCGAGAGCGCTCAATTTCATTAGAATTCAACCTAAATATAGAAATAGAGAAGCCAAAATTCCGGTTATGACCTTAGTTATTTCAAAATATAGTGAGATGAAAAATCACAGCTGGCGCATAATTATTTTGGTGAACTTGTAGCATGTAGTGGAATGCATTTCCGGCGTAATTTCTTCTAAATTGAGGCGCGGAAAAAGACAAAAGCTAGGGGTTATTTAAGGAGGTAAGAAGGTAAAAATTCAACCAAGAAACTGGTCGATGGGAGTGAACCAAAACAGTGCTACACATGGTGCAACACGAGCCCTAGAAACAAAAAAGGCATGCACGTGGCATACCTTTTTTAAGCTTTGTCTAGGCTCATCAAGAGTTAACTAGAACTATAAACAGTGCATTTGAACTCGTAAGTGATTCAAATGAAGCTGAAAACCGTGTTTAGCTTGCGGTTGCTAAGCGGTGGTTAGCATCTTGCAGGTGCGCAGCTGACATTGTACGTGCTTTTTCACTGTCGCCAGCCATAATCGCTTCATAGATTCTGCGGTGTTCATTGATACATGTGCTGCCCTCTTCTGAAGAGTGCACGATAAAGTTCATGAACATGGTCGTCAGGATGTTACCAAACGGCAGGTAGAAATCGTTGCCAGTCGCATTGAAGATCAAGCTGTGGAAACGAATATCTATGTTTGTCCAACTTTCTTGGTCAAACACTTCAGCAGCATCCACTTCGACCATCTTTTGGAAGATCTCTGAAAGCTCGATACGTTGCTCTGCCGTTGCAAATCTTGCTGCTAGTGCACACGCTTCTGGCTCAATCGCACGGCGAAGGCCCAAAAACTGAGAACAGAATTGGTCTATGTCGGTTAGACCATCCATCCATTCAATCAGTTGAGGATCAAGAAAGTTCCAGTATGCGCGATCCACTACACGAGTACCGATTTTCGGGCGGGACTCTAACAGACCTTTAGAAGTCAGTAGTTTAACAGCTTCGCGAAGTGCCGTTCGGCTGATACCAAACTGTTCACACAACGCCATTTCACCAGGAATAATAGAACCTTGTGGAAGTTCACCAGACAAGATTCCACGAGCGATTTCACGCGCTACTTGCACGTGCAGGCTGCGCTTCGAGCCCGAAATTGAATTAAAAGTGCTAACCATAAGTTCACTTATTTTATATGTTATGTTTATGTATTATTTAAGGATCACTATAACAGTATTTCAACCTATCGCCAATTGAGTAAAATGGCAACGAATAACAACCCACTAATTTGCTCAACTAATCAAACACTTACAAAGTGTCTAACCTTACCCAGCCAGAAACATTATGTTACACCATTCATAAATCCGTCATCAAAACGCATCGGTTTTGTCATCCTCGATTTCTATACTCCCTCCCAACAAATCACTCAATTGGACTGAAATAATGAAACCGACAAAAACGAATCTCACGCTTAAAAGCGCTATTACGGCTGCGCTGATTTTTTCTGGTTCTGCATTAGCAATGGATACACGATACGAAGATCGCTCTGGCAACTTGGTCGCCGATGTTCCTCAAGATGAATCACAATGGGTGGATCCAAACACGCTAATTTTTGCTTATACGCCAGTTGAAGACCCAGCAGTATACGCTGATGTGTGGAGCGAGTTTTTGAGCCACCTTGAAAAAACAACGGAAAAGACGGTTCGTTTCTTCCCTGTTCAAAATAACGCGGCTCAAATCGAAGCAATGCGTTCAGGTCGTCTTCATATCGCGGGTTTCAACACAGGTTCTACACCACTAGCGGTTAACTGTGCAGGCTTCGCACCATTTACCATGATGGCAGCGGAAGATGGCTCTTTCGGTTACGAAATGGAAATCATCACGCACCCAAGTTCTGGCATTGAGAAAGTAGAAGACCTAAAAGGCAAGAACCTAGCATTCACAGCGCAAACCTCTAACTCTGGCTTTAAAGCACCTTCTGCGATTCTAGATGCTGAATACCAACTTCAACCTGACCGTGATTTCAAACCTGCATTCTCTGGTGCGCACGACAACTCTATCTTAGGTGTTGCACACAAAGACTACGATGCAGCAGCGGTAGCGAACTCAGTATTGAACCGCATGCTTTCACGTGAAGTTGTGAAAGAAGACCAAATCAAGAGTATCTACAAGTCTCAAACCTTCCCAACAACGGCTTACGGCACAGCACACAACCTAACGCCAGAGCTGCAAGAGAAGATTCAAAAAGCCTTCTTCACTTTCGATTGGGAAGGCACAAAGCTTCAAGAAGAGTTTGAGCGTAACGGCGAAGCGAAATTTGTTCCAATCACTTACCAAGAGCACTGGGAAGTAATTCGTACTATCGATACAGCAAACAAAGTGTCTTACACCTGTAGCTAACCGATTCAAACGCGAAACCCGTAACACACAATAAAGATAGCTGCAGGTACATGTGCCTGCAGTTACTCACCACTCTCCGCGGTTTACTTCCCATTTCAGCCTCAGGCGAACGCTTAGTACACCGGTCTTATAGGAATACTATGTCTACTCTTACCCTAAAAGGGCTTACCAAGCACTACTCCAGTTCTGATAAAGCCCTGACCAACGTTAGCTTGTCGGTGAATGCCGGCGAGGTTGTTGGATTGATTGGCCCATCTGGTGCCGGAAAATCAACGCTTATTCGTTGTATTAACCGACTCACCGAGCCCACCAGCGGCGAAGTTATCTTTTCCAATACCAATCTTGAAACGCTCTCTAAACGTCAACTAAGACAATCACGCCGTGAGATTGGGATGATCTTCCAAGAGTACGCACTGATTGAGCGTTTAACGGTAATGGAAAACGTGCTTTCAGGCCGTTTAGGATATGTGAATTTCTGGCAAAGCTTCACTCGCCGTTTCCCAGAGTCAGATATCCAAGCCGCTTATGCCCTACTCGACCGTGTTGGATTGTTAGAGCACGCCAATAAGAGAGCCGATGCTCTGTCGGGTGGTCAGCGTCAACGTGTTGGTATTGCGCGCGCACTTGCTCAGAAACCAAAATTACTGTTGATTGATGAGCCAACCGCGGCACTTGATCCACGTACTGCACGCCAAATCATGCGCTTGATTAGCGAAATTTGTTCAGAGCAACAGCTCCCTGCCATCATCAATATCCACGATGTTCAGTTAGCCAAACAGTTTGTGGATCGCGTTGTCGGCCTGAATGCGGGTTGTGTGGTGTTTGATGATAAGCCAAACCTACTCACCGAAGACGTGCTGACACAGATCTACGGTGAAGAAGATTGGAGCCAACAAGCAGAAGAAGAGGAAGATGATTTGATCATCACGAACCCTCGCTTGTCTGAGGCAACAATATGACTCAACCATATCCAAATCAAACTCAGCGCTTAGCACAGCAATATCCAACACAGTGGACCAAGCCGCCACTGATTTCTAACCCATGGTTGCGTTGGAGTTTGATCATCATTGTTGCGGTGTACTTATACCTTGCAACTCAATCGGTGCACATAAACTGGACTCGAATTTACGAAGGCAGCGAGCGCGGTTGGCAGTTCATTTTAGCGTTCATGAACCCAGATTTTGGTGGTCGTTGGAACAACATCTCACAAGGTTTGATTGAGAGCTTAACCATGACACTCACATCAACCGTGGCAGGTGTCATTCTTTCGATCCCATTCGGATTAGGCGCAGCCAAAAACCTTGCCCCGACTCCTGTTTACCTATTCTGTCGTGCGTTTATTTCAATCGCTCGTAGCTTACAAGAGATCATCGTCGCGATTCTGTGTGTCGCACTGTTTGGCTTTGGTACCTTTGCTGGTTTTGTCACGCTAACCTTCGCGACCATCGGCTTTCTTGCGAAACTGTTTGCCGATGAGATTGAAGCCATTGACCCAGCTCCACTCACTGCAATGCGTGCAACCGGTGCAAGCTGGCTACAACAGGTGAACTATGCGATTCAAGCGCAGGTTATGCCGCGCTTTATCGGCCTTTCGATGTACCGACTCGACATCAACTTCCGTGAGTCTGCTGTGATTGGCATTGTTGGCGCAGGTGGTATCGGCGCAACATTGAATACAGCAATGGACCGCTACGAGTACAGCGCCGCAGCCGCTATTCTATTGATTATTATCGTGATCGTGATGCTGTGTGAATACCTATCTACCATCATCCGCAAGCATGTGCAGTAAGGAACGACTAATGAGCACGCTAAATGACACACCTTCAAGCGCTATAAATCGTACCCAATGGCAGCGTTACGATAGTAAACAGAGCCTAATGCTCTGGATTGGCTGGCTTTGCTTTGTTGCTTTGACCGTTTTTGCATGGCAAGTCATGAACAAGGATACGATTTGGTACTTTGTCACTGACTCACCGAATCAACTCGCTGATATCTCTTCACGTATGTGGCCACCAAGATGGAGCTACTTAGAGTCTCTTTGGAGCCCGTTGTGGGACACCATTAACATCGCAACACTTGGCACATTGTTGGGGATCGTACTGGCGTTTCCGGTTGCGTTCTTAGCGGCACGTAACACGACACCAAGCATGACGTTTATCAGACCTATTGCGCTGTTCATCATCGCGGCAAGTCGCTCAATTAACTCGTTAATTTGGGCGCTACTTTTGGTGGCGATCATCGGCCCAGGTTTGTTGGCAGGTATTATCGCGATTGCGCTACGTTCGATTGGTTTCGTGGCTAAATTGATGTACGAAGCAATTGAAGAAGTGAACGCAACGCAAATGTCGGCGATTCAGTCGACGGGCGCATCTCCACTGCAAGTGTTGAACTACGGCATTCTTCCTCAAGTAATGCCAAGTTTTATCGGCACGAGCCTGTTCCGTTGGGACATCAACATTCGTGAATCTACAGTATTAGGCTTGGTCGGCGCAGGCGGTATTGGTTTGAAACTGCAAGAGTCGATGGCGATGTTGGCATGGCCTCAAGTGACTGTGATCTTCTGCGCGATTCTCGTGACGGTTATCTTCTCAGAATGGTTGGCAGCCAAAGCACGTAAAGCCCTCATCTAAATAATAAAAGCAACGTTAACTAGTTGGTTAGCTAGTCAATAAGATCAAAGCCTACTCAGTGAGTAGGCTTTTCGTTTGTAAAGACTTTACAGGTAAATTCACTCTGAGAACCGTACTTCATTGACGACAGTCCCTACTCCTTCAATGGTGACACTTACTTGGTCTTTATCGGATAAAGCAAACGTTCTGCCCGGTGTGCCCATAAAAATAAGGTCGCCTGGCTTGAGGGTAAAATAGTAGCTCAAATAGCTGACGACTTTTCGAGGCTTGTGAATCATGAACGAGGTATTTTCTTGCTGCACAACCTCGCCGTTGACACGAGTGGTCAGTTGCACCTTGTTATAATCGACACCACGAACAATCGTATTACCAATTGGGCCAAAGCCGTCGGATGCTTTCGCTCGTAACCATTGTAAATCCGCGCCTTGCCAGCTTCTTTCTGTAATGTCGTTACCCACAGTGACACCAAAGATCGCTTGTTCCGCTTCTTCTTCACTGGCTCGGCTCAACTCTTTACCAATCACAACCACCAGCTCTCCTTCAAAATGAACGTTCTTCGCCTTCGGTGGCACTTGAATCAGTTCGCCTGTGAGGGTTAAAGAAGAAGGAAGCTTAAGAAACATAGGGGGCTGCGCATCGGCAGGTGACGCTAAGTGGCTGGCGAAGTTCATGCCCACCGCAAACACCTTTTCAGGCTTGGTAGGCAATAATACTTCGACAGACTCAAGAGGAATCGAGGTTTTTGCGACTGAATACTCACCGAAGATATCGCCACTGATTGGTAACACATCGCCTTTAACTAACTTCCCATAACTGATTTTGTCTTGGTATTGATAGCGCACAAATTCCTCGGTGCTGTTCTTAACTACGGTTTCTGCATTGATATAAGCAGCGCTTGAAATCATCAATATCGCTATTAATCCCTTCATGCTTGATTCCCTTATCGATTAATCTCCAATCTAAATTCTAGTCCACTCTGGTTATCTTCGACTTATTCTAGTTATCTTCGGCTCACTCTTGTTATCTTCGAGCAACTCTAATTACCCACGGTCAATTTCAGTACGCGTGTAAGAAAGAACTGTCAAATCGCAGACATAAAAAAACCGAGCAACTCGCAACGAGTTACTCGGTTTGACTTATTTCCGATATTCTTTGTCATCGACTTTAGTTTCGTTCAGTTACTTAGATGTGAACATCCTTACAACCGAACATGACATGGCGCTTCGTTCCCGCAAAGCACCATATCAGCACACACCATCGTTAAATGGTATGTGTGTTGATCATTTACAGTTGAGCAAATGATCCTTCCCACGAGTATGTCTCACCAGCAAACTCAACCGTGTGAGCAGCTTGCTGAGCGTCTTCAGCTTGGTTTGAAATACCGTAGTGGTAAGTGTTGCCAGATGTCGTTTGAATGCGCACAACAGTCCCGACACTGTTATGGCCAACAACAGACACTGATTTAACCAGACCACGAGCGCCTACAGAGGCTTCGATAGACTCGTTAAAGTAACCGTGTGTTTCCAATACAGAAGCAAACACATGGTTTTGACCAGACTGACGTAGAATGAACGCAGGCTCACTCTTAAGGTTGAAGTCTGGATCGTTAGCACCAGTGCGAGCAAAGATAACTTCGCTGCCCGCATTAGCGCTGGTTACTAGGCTGTAGTAGCTGCTGTCATGTAGCCAGCTTACTAGAGAACCTTCTTCGTTCACTTTGCCTGAAGCAACGTTCCAAAGATGTTGGTAACCGTTGTCTTCACCTAATGGCTTAAGCGTTTTTTCCATGTTGTAATCGAAGTCAGTACGAATGATTTGACCCGAGTGGTGAACTGGTAAGTCGTACTGGTGCTCAGCGTCAGCTTCGATGCGGTAAACATCAATTACTAACGGCTTTTCGAACTCAGGAAGATCAGCAAGAATCACACTGCGCTGCATATCTACGCCAGTGTAGTAATCAGAAATCGTGCCGCTCATACCTTGTAGAGACTGGTCGTCTGCTACGAAGAAGTGCTTCTGACCAAACTTAGACTCAGCCAATGCTGTATTGAAGTTGTTCTGCGTTTTCTGATCAACCGTTACTGTGTTGTGAGCAACCGTCTGCTTACAGTAAGACTTGTTCTCTGGGATGTAACGACCGCCAAACTTAGGCTCAACGTTTACCCAACGACCAAAGCCGTAATCGTGCAGCACTTCGTGGCCACGGTTGAATACGCTTAGATGCAGGCCGTCGTAGTGACCATGGTCTAACGCAGAGTGGTACTGGTGGTCTGAACCGTGCTGACCAAACCAGATCAACGCCATTGTGTCGTCGTCTTGCTCATCACGGTGACGCAGGATGCTTACGCCGCCTTTTTCGCCTTCAGGGCCGTCGGTTACAAACAGGCTACCCCAGTTGAATGGTTTGATGTCGTCTGCTGCATCAACCGCGTCAGACAGTGTTTTACCAGAAGCATGAACCCAAACATTTTTTTGGTGATCAGCCATACCAAGCAGAGTTTCAGTCTGCTCGTAACGGTGGTAACACACAGACGTCGCCATGATCACGCCTTCATCGTTGATAGAGATCGTCTTCGATGAATCATTTAGAGCAGGCAATGTGCCGTCTGGGAATGCAGTTTTGAATACAGAGTAAGACGTTGTCTTGATCACTGAATCGTTAAATTCGTAAATACCGATTTCTGGTTGACGACGTTCAATCGCTTCTGCGAACAGGTAGATTGGACGCAGAGAGAAACGGTGGTAGTAAGGGCCTTCCATGTAGTAGCCGTCTGGCGAGAACAGCTGGTCAAGTTGCGCTAGGAAACCGCCGCTTACTTTGTCCAATTTCAGGCCATAAAGTGCTTTATCTACAGATTCTTGATCGTTGATCGCGTAACCACAGATACCTACCGCAGCCACTGCCCATAGGCCGTGGTTGTGTACGATATCGAAGTCGTGTGCGTAAGTAACAACGAACATTTCGATCATTTGCTTAAGAAGATCGTCTTCGATAAGGCGCTTCTGCTCTTCAGAGATAGTGTGGTAAATGCAGCTGTACGCACAAGAAGCGTAAAGCATCCACATGTTCTCGTTCAACGTTTGGTGGAACAGCTTACCCGGAGGGTTAGTGTCACGGCTTACGTTGCTTTCCAATGTTGGGTATACCGTCGCGTACGCTGTTAGCATATCAACGATGTAATCACGGTACTTTGTTTCCTCAGTAATAAGGAATAAACGACCTGCTAGATCCATATGGATGTAGTTTTGCTTATGACGGTTGTGCTCGTAACCGCCGCCTTCACCGTGACCTGGTACTTCAATGCCAACTTCAGCCATGTAAGCGTCAGTTTGTTTAATGTCACGAGTTAATGCGTTACCTAAAAGGCTATCCTTGCCAAGTTCTTTACGAAGCTCTGCTGCTTCATCAAAGTTAAGTAAAAGTGGTTGATAGCTCATTATTATTTCCCCTGCTCTGCAGTGTTAAGTTCTTCTGAATTTGTTTCTTGTAACGTTGTCTCTACTGAGTAGAAGCCTGTCCAGCTGTATACTTTGCCGTTCAGCTCTACCTTGTGTTCAGTCTTGTCAGTCGCACCAAGCTGGTTGCTGATCATCACTGTCACGTTTGATTTCTCTGTGCTGATTTCGACGACTGAACCCACATTTGTATGCGCTACAACCTTGATGTCTTTCACAACACCGCGAGCATTGACTGATTGCTCGAACTCTTCGTTGAAGTAACCGTGCGTTTCTAGGACAGAAGCGAACAGTGTTGTATCGCCCTTGCTACGTAGAATGAATGCAGGCTCTGAACGTAGGTTGAAGCTTGGGTCATTCGCGCCAGTGCGAGTAAAGATAACTTCAGCATTGTCGTTAGACGTCGTACCTAACCATGTGTAGTAGGTGTTGTTTTGTAGCCAGCTCACAAGTGCCGTGCCATTCACATCACCGCTTGCTACGTTCCATAGGTGTTGGTAACCGAAATCACTACCCAGCGTGTTCAACTCTTTGTTTGCTTGGTATTCAAAGTTAGTACGAACAATCTGACCGGCATATTGGTGTGAGTAGTCGTATTGGTGTTCGCCTTCACCGCCATTCTCAGAATCTAAGCGGTAAAGATCCAATAGTAGCGGAGATTCCAACTCTTCAAGATTTAGCATGAACACGCTGCGTTGCATGTCAAAACCTTGGTAGTGATCGTTAGCAAACGCACTCATACCATTGATTTGCTCGTCTTCGACTTTGAAGAAGTGAGGTAAACCGTGTACTGCGTCTGCACGTTCAACGTCAAAGTTGTTCTGGCATTTTTCATCAATCGTTACTGCGTTGTGAGCAATCGTTTGACGAGCGTAAGATTTGTTTTCATCTAGGTAGCGGCCGCCAAATTTTGGCTCCACATTAACCCAACGACAGAAACCGTATTCACGTAACACTTCTTGACCACGGTTGAAGAAAGAAATACCCAGCGTATCGAAGTTGCCATGACCCATGCCGTGTTGACCGTAGTTCATCACTAACTGAGAAACGTCACCTTTCTTATCCTGCATGCGGATAAAGCCTTGCGCGCCGTTGTGACCTTCAGGGCCTTCGTTCAATTCAACACTTGGCCAGAAAGGCATACCGATTTCATGCTCAGCAGACGCCGCTTCATAAGCTTTAGATAGCTCAAGACCACATGGGTGCATCCAAACTGCGTCTTGAATCTTCGCCATACCAAGAATGTTTTGGTCAACGCAGTTTTCAGATGAGTAATGTTTGCTGTAAACGCTCACTGCCACCTGAACACCCATGTCTGTGATGCCCATTGTGCGAGATGCATCGTTCAGAGCTGGGAATTCGCCGTTCGGGTACGCTGTCGCCAGCATCGCTTGCACCGTGTTACCAATCACGCCACCTTTGTAGTTGTAGATATCCACTTCAGGCATATGACGGTGAATCACTTCCGCAAATACACAAGTTGGGCGAATCGCGTAACGGTGGTAGTAAGGACCTTCCATGTAGTAGCCAGAAGGTGCAAACAGTTGAGAGATTTGAGCTAAGAAGCCGCCAGTGTCGTTACGGTCAATGCCGTAGACTGACATTTCAAGGTACTCACGCTTGCCAAGAGCAAGACCACAGATACCCACAGCGGCTACAGCCCAAATACCGTGGTTGTGGATGCGGTCGAAGTCGTGTGCGTATTTAACTGTGAACATTTCTAGCATTGGTTCGAAAATGCGAGACTCAATGTTGTCACGCTGCTCTTGTGTCAGTGTTGAAGCAACACAAGAGTAAGCCAAGCTAGAGAACATTAACCAGCAGTGTTCGTTCAAGATTTGGTGGAACAAACGACCTGTAGGGTTAGTGTTTTTCTGTACGTGGAAATCAAACGTTAGGTATTTGTCTGCGTATTCTTCTAGTAGTTCTGTAACAAAGTCAGCGTACTTTTGCTCTTTAGTGATCAAGAACATGCGACCAGCTAAGTTCATGTACGTGTAGTTTTGCTTGTGGCGGTTATGTTCGTAACCACCCGCTTCTCCGTGACCAGGAACATCAATAGGTAAACGCATGAACGCTTCTAGGTCTTTCGCGTTCGCTGCAATGGTTTTGCCCATTAAGCTAGAACGGCCTACTTCAAGATGAAGTTGCTCTATTTCAGCTTCAGTCAACAATACTGGTTTAGTCGTCATATTCTTTGTCACCCTCAATAAAGAGTTTATCTGCTTAAACTTTGATTAAATTTTCAAACTCCATATAAAGTAATACAATATGAGCTTTAATTATAGCGATTCAGTGCCAAATGATGAGTAGAATCACATAAATCACTGTAAGTCATTGATGTAGATAGCGAATGGCAAATAACAGGTATTTGTTAAGTTGTTGATTTATTTAGGCTATATAAAGTATCGCTTGATCGGTATCACACAATTTTAGATATATTGTATTACAATTGAAGTCATTCCCTTATGATGAACACAGTTAAGTAACACTTAAAAGATTTAAACAGATTAGGAGATACACAATGAACTCTTTCTTTATTCTAGATGAAAACCCATGGGAAGAACTTGGCGGCGGCATTAAGCGTAAAATCGTTGCTTACACTGACGATCTTATGGCTGTTCACCTATGTTTCGATAAAGGCGCGATTGGCCACCCTCATACTCATGAGATTCACGACCAAATCGGTTACGTAGTTCGTGGTAGCTTCGAAGCTGAAATCGAAGGCGAGAAGAAAGTGCTTAAAGAAGGCGATGCTTACTTTGCTCGTAAACACATGATGCACGGTGCGGTTGCTCTAGAGCAAGACAGCATCCTTCTTGATATCTTCAACCCTGCGCGTGAAGATTTCCTAAAATAATGAATAGCGCAACCTCAGTTGCTAAGGTAAGCATATGAAATCATTAAACATCGCGGTCATTGGCGAGTGCATGGTTGAGCTACAAAAGAAACAAGACGGGCTTAAGCAGAGTTTTGGTGGCGATACACTGAATACAGCACTTTACCTGTCACGCTTAACAAAAGAGCAAGATATCCAAACAAGCTATGTAACGGCGTTAGGTACTGACCCATTCAGTGTCGACATGTTGGAAAAGTGGCAAGCAGAAGGTATCGACACGAGCTTAATTGCTCAGCTTGATCACAAACAACCAGGGCTTTACTACATCGAGACCGATGAAACTGGTGAGCGTAGCTTCCACTACTGGCGTAGTGACGCTGCTGCAAAATTCATGTTTGATCAGCAAGATACTCCTGCTCTACTTGATAAGCTATTCTCTTTTGACGCGGTTTACCTAAGTGGTATTACGCTTGCTATCTTGACAGAAAATGGACGCTCGCAGCTATTCAACTTCTTAGACAAATTCAAAGCTCAAGGCGGCCAAGTATTCTTCGACAATAACTACCGTCCTAAACTGTGGGAAAGCCAACAAGAAGCGATTTCTTGGTACTTGAAAATGCTTAAGTACACCGACACAGCTCTACTTACGTTCGATGACGAGCAAGAGTTGTACGGCGACGAAAGCATTGAACAGTGTATTGCACGTACGTCTGAGTCTGGTGTGAAAGAAATCATCATTAAGCGTGGCGCGAAAGACTGCCTAGTGGTTGAAAGCCAAAGCGCTCAGTACGTTGCACCAAACCCAGTAGACAACATTGTTGATACAACAGCCGCTGGCGACTCGTTCAGTGCAGGCTTCTTAGCTAAACGCTTGAGCGGTGGAAACGCGCGCGATGCGGCATTGGCTGGCCATATTGTGGCAGGGACTGTGATTCAGCATCCAGGTGCTATCATTCCTCTAGAAGCGACGCCTGATTTGTCTCTATAATTGCGCACTTTAACTATTAATCAAGGGTTTGCTTAGTTGAAAGCAGGCCCATTATTAACGTGAGAAAGAATTCATGACTACATTAAATGAACAACTAGCAAACCTAAAAGTAATCCCTGTAATCGCTATCAACCGTGCTGAAGATGCTATCCCCCTAGGCAAAGCACTGGTTGAAAACGGCATGCCATGTGCAGAAATCACACTACGTACAGAATGTGCAATCGAAGCGATTCGCATCATGCGTAAAGAATTCCCAGACATGCTAATCGGTTCAGGTACGGTACTGACTAACGAGCAAGTTGACGCATCTATCGAAGCGGGTGTTGATTTCATCGTAAGCCCAGGTTTCAACCCTCGCACGGTTCAATACTGTATCGACAAAGGTGTTGCAATCGTACCGGGTGTTAACAACCCAAGCCTAGTTGAGCAAGCAATGGAAATGGGCCTTCGCACGCTTAAGTTCTTCCCTGCTGAGCCTTCTGGCGGTACTGGTATGCTTAAAGCACTAACAGCGGTTTACCCTGTTAAATTCATGCCTACTGGTGGTGTGAGCTTGAAGAATGTAGACGAATACCTATCTATCCCTTCTGTACTTGCGTGTGGCGGTACTTGGATGGTTCCAACTAACCTTATCGACGAAGGTAAGTGGGACGAGCTAGGCAAACTTGTTCGTGACGCAGTTGATCACGTTAACGCTTAATCTGTTTCAGATTTAGTGATAAAGCCTCACCTCGGTGAGGCTTTTTGTTTTCTAAGGTTCCGCGGATTCAGTATTTGCTGTTATCGATATCCGGAAGTTTGGAGGACTTAGCAACTTAGGGTTATCCTCCTGATCTACCAGACGTTTATGCCCAATTAAGATCTCTCCAATACCTTCCTGTTAATCAAGTCATCCACCCACTTCACACTACTCGATAATATTGCGTAGCATGCTATCTCAACGCTTCACAGAGCTGTCGCTGTGCTTAGAAAGCTATCCTCAGAGAAGTCTTCTCAATAGAATCCAGCATCATAGAAACCGCCATCAAGAGACACAACGCCTAAACCTGAAGCTATTTATAGATAGCGCGGCTTCCCACTCTTATTTCCACCCATTAGCCAAGCTAAGAGTCCAAACGCTAAAGACGTCGTCAAATCAAAAAGAAATGGGAAACGTGAAACAGAAATAAAGGCTTAAAAACAATAAGCTATACTTAAAAGTCGCAAACATGACTTAGCGATTGAGTATTGAAATTTAACGTGAATTCCATCGTAAACCACGCCCAGTTGTAGCGTATTTGTTACGGTTATAATTAAAATCTTATAAATAAGGCAAACTGAAAGCTTGTTGCTTATATTGTAATACATATAAACATTTGCGCTCCAATTTATTTTGAATCTAAAACAAATTAGCCGAACAATTTAATCATTTAAAAACAACAAGTTAAACAAGCGCAACGTAAGCAAGTAAAAATCAATGCGACCTGGATCATACTAAAGGCATATTGTAGTACAAATAAACCTTTGGACGCGTTAATCTAAGCCCAGTTAATTATGATATTTAAAAGGCTGAAAAGATGACTATTGATACTTTTGTTGTTCTCGCCTACTTCTTCTTTTTAATCGCTATTGGTTGGATGTTCCGTAAGTTCACCACGTCGACTAGTGATTACTTCAGAGGGGGCGGCAAAATGTTGTGGTGGATGGTTGGTGCAACAGCCTTCATGACACAGTTTTCAGCATGGACGTTTACAGGTGCCGCAGGACGCGCGTTCAATGACGGTTTCGTTATTGTAATCCTATTCTTAGCCAACGCATTTGGCTACTTCATGAACTATATGTACTTCGCTCCAAAGTTCCGCCAACTTCGTGTGGTAACGGCGATCGAAGCTATTCGTCAGCGCTTTGGTAAAACGTCTGAACAGTTCTTCACATGGGCAGGTATGCCTGACAGCCTTATCTCTGCAGGTATTTGGCTAAACGGTCTAGCTATCTTCGTAGCAGCTGTATTCAACATCCCAATGGAAGCAACCATTGTGGTAACGGGTATGGTTCTAGTATTGATGGCAGTAACGGGCGGCTCTTGGGCGGTTGTTGCTTCTGATTTCATGCAAATGCTTGTAATCATGGCCGTGACAATTACTTGTGCGGTTGCAGCTTACTTCCACGGTGGTGGCTTAACTAACATCGTTGCTAACTTCGACGGCGACTTCATGTTAGGTAACAACCTAAACTACATGAGCATCTTCATCCTTTGGGTTGTGTTCATCTTCGTGAAGCAGTTCGGTGTAATGAACAACAGCATCAACGCTTACCGTTACCTATGTGCGAAAGACAGTGAAAACGCACGTAAAGCGGCAGGCCTAGCATGTATCCTTATGGTTGTTGGTCCACTAATCTGGTTCCTACCACCTTGGTACGTAAGTGCATTCATGCCTGAGTTTGCTGAGCAATACACATCAATGGGCGACAAAGCCGGTGATGCTGCTTACCTAGCATTCGTACAGAACGTAATGCCAGCAGGTATGGTTGGTCTTCTTATGTCAGCAATGTTCGCTGCAACGATGTCTTCTATGGATTCAGGTTTGAACCGTAACGCTGGTATCTTTGTAATGAACTTCTACAGCCCAATTCTTCGTCAAAACGCGACTCAGAAAGAGCTGGTTATTGTAAGTAAGCTAACGACTATCATGATGGGTGTTATCATCATCGCGATTGGTCTATTCATTAACTCTCTACGTCACTTAAGCTTGTTCGATATCGTGATGAACGTAGGTGCGTTGATTGGCTTCCCAATGCTTATCCCTGTACTACTAGGTATGTGGATTCGTAAGACTCCTGACTGGGCTGGTTGGTCTACTCTAGTGGTTGGTGGTTTCGTTTCTTACATCTTCGGTATCTCTCTACAGGCAGAAGACATCGAGAACCTATTTGGTCTAGAAACAGCACTTACTGGCCGTGAATGGAGCGACTTGAAAGTTGGTCTAAGCCTAGCAGCTCACGTAGTGTTCACTGGTGGTTACTTCATCATGACTTCTCGCTTCTACAAAGGCCTAACGCCAGAGCGTGAGAAAGAAGTTGACCAACTATTCACTAACTGGAACACGCCGCTAGTAGCGGAAGGTGAAGAGCAACAAAACCTAGATACTAAACAGCGTTCAATGCTTGGTAAGCTTATCAGCACAGCTGGTTTCGGTATCCTAGCAATGGCTCTGATTCCAAACGAACCAACAGGACGCTTGTTGTTCCTACTATGTGGTTCGATGGTACTAACCGTTGGTATCCTACTGGTTAACGCATCTAAGGCTCCGGCTAAGATGAACAACGAGTCAGTTGCTAAATAGCTCAATAGCTCAATAGCTAAAGAAAGCAGCTAACACGTTAAACCAATAATGAAGCCCATGTTATTCGATAGCATGGGCTTTTTGTTTGCCTCTCAACTTAGTTATCGTTCTTACCCTACCTGACACTTTGATAAGTCTTATCCCCTTCCCCAACCCCTTCTATTTCGCCAGTCCAAGGGCTCGTTCAGGCAAATTTTTATCCCGATTAATTAAAATCCCACTTTATTTTTAACTTTCCAATGGTTTGATCTCTTTCTGCTTTTCTTTCTGTTACTTTTAACAACTAGACAAACACAACCGATAATTACAATGAAAAAAACATCACTATTACTTGCTTCCATTGCTCTGGCACTTTCTGGTGTCGCACAAGCTGACCAGTTAGAAGACATTCAAAAATCAGGTACCCTTCGTGTGGGCACCACAGGCGACTACAAGCCTTTCTCTTACTTCGACGGTAAAACCTACTCTGGCTATGACATCGATGTCGCACAGCACATAGCAGAACAGCTAGGTGTCGAATTACAGATTGTTAGTACCACATGGAAAGACCTATTGACCGACCTCGACAGCGATAAATACGACATCGCGATGGGTGGTATTACGCGCAAAATGCAGCGTCAGTTAAACGCAGAACAAACTCAGGGATACATGACCTTTGGTAAGTGTTTCTTAGTTGCAAAAGGTAAAGCAGAACAGTACGACAGCATTGAAAAAGTAAATCTGTCTTCGGTTCGTGTAGGCGTGAATATTGGCGGCACTAACGAAATGTTTGCAGATGCTAACTTGCAGAACGCAAGCTTCACACGCTACGAGAACAACCTAGACGTTCCGCAAGCCGTTGCGGAAGGCAAAGTAGATGTCATGGTGACAGAAACCCCTGAAGGTCTGTTCTATCAAGTGACAGATGAGCGCCTTGAAGCAACACGCTGTGAAACGCCGTTCACCAACAGCCAATTCGGTTACTTGATTCCTAAAGGTGAGCAGCGCTTGCTGAACACTGTCAACTTCATTATGGATGAGATGAAATTGAAAGGCGTTGAAGAAGAGTTTCTGATCCACAACTCTCTGAAATAATCTTCTATCGTTCTAGATAAAAAATAGGCCAGCATTGCTGGCCTATTTCGTTTTGGTTTAATGGTTCGCGTTAACCGTGAGTGATCACATTCTGCTGTACTAATGCATCCAGAATATCCGAAGGCATAGTGCCACTTAGTGTTAACTGAGGAGCAAGGTCTTCAACCACGATCACTTGCTCTGTGGTTCCTATACCATCTGGGTTGATCGTAAGCTCAATATCATCCCCTTCCACTTTCGCATCTATCTGTTGTAGCAATGCAGTCATGTCTGGAGATGAATTCTTAAGCTCTGGCAAGACTTCGCGCAAATCAATACTGTCCCCTTCAGACAAATCAAAGTCGGTAATCGTATCTTCAACACCATCTTCGATGTTCAGCCACACGAAAGAATCCATACCATCGCCACCGGTTAGAATATCTGAACCGCCGCCGCCAATGAGAGTGTCGTTACCATCACCGCCCACGAGCGTATCGTCACCTGCGCCACCTTCCAGTCGGTCATTACCTGCCCCCCCCGTTAAGTCAGTCGCATTAGCACCAGCCAGTAACTGAACATCATCGGTTTCCGAAGCCAAGTTGATATCAACCGCATTCGACACAATGTTCAAGTTCAGGTCAATCGATGCAGAGGTCGCTGTATCGTTGTTGTCAGTCTCTTCAGAAACTGCCTCAACTTTCAGTGTGTAGTTACCTGGAGTTTGAGAAAGCCCAACCGCTTGCAAGCTGTCGATTGCATCCGCCGTTGCCACCCACACACCGCCGCCAAGATCCGTCACTGAACCCGCAGTACTGGTGATTTGAGCGCCAGCAGGCACATCACTAATATGCAGCGTTAGCTCTTCTGTAATGTCCGTTAAGGCCGCGATAATCCCAACTAAAGGAATGCCACTCGCACTCACAGACTGACTCGCAGTAATGTTTCTCACGTAGTTAGTCGCACTATCGATAGACAGGGTTGGTGCATTCGCCACTGGCGTCACCGCGATGTTGTAAACCACAGGTGCTGTCTCTATCGCAATACCTGAAGGGTTGCCGCTGTCTTTAGCGACAACTTCTAATCCAATGCTATTGGTTGGAGACAGACTCGCATCAAGGAACACACCATTTGTACTGGTTGGCGTATCAATCAACGCATTCAGGTCACTCAATGTCCCCACTAAGATGACTGAACCCGTGTTGTTGCCGTTAACAACAACCGTCGTCACTGCCGGAAGCGATACGTTTAATGTGCCGTAATTCACCGTCAGCGTGACTGTCATCAAGTCATCAGAAAATGTATCAACATAATCAGGGTCACTGACATTGATACCACTCAACAGTTGACCAACATCCTCATAGACAAGGGTTGTGACGCTGTCACCATTAACAACAGGCGTATCATTCACTCCATCGACAATCGCGGTGATCTCCGCTGTATCCGTTAGGAAATCATTAGCGCCGTTGGTTGTACCATCATCCTCTACGGTATAGGTAAACTTAACGTTGCCGTTGTATTCATCAGCTGCCGTAAATACCCAGTATGGGCCAGTGATCGTAGCGTCATCAACGCCACCTGCGTTCTCGAAGCGTTGTAGCTGACCTTGACCTTCATCGAGCACCAGATTAGTCACGGTAATCGTGTCATTTTCCGGATCGCTCGTCGCAGCAATTAAATCGCCCTCTTTGATGATCAACTGACCTTCTTCAAGGATGTTGCCTAAGTCGATGTCCGTTGCCACCGGCTGATCATTCACTTCGGTTACTTCAAGACTAATTTCAGCACTGTCGGTTAGGAAGTCATCCACGCCATTAGTTGTACCGTCATCAGTAATTGAGTAATTGAATTTAACGTCGCCGTTAAAATCGTTGTCCGCTACAAATATCCAGAATGCTCCGGTAATCGCCGCGTTATCGGCGCCACCTGCATTTTCAAAGCGCGTTAGTTGGCCTTGTCCCTGAGTCAAAGTTACACCGGTTACCGTTAAGTTGTGGTTTTCTGGGTCAGAGCTTGCTGCAATCAAATCTCCTTCTACAATGACGATTTGGCCATCTTCAGCAATCGAACCTAAATCAACGTCTGTCGCAACAGGTGCATCATTCACTTCCGTTACGACGAGGCTAATTTCAGCATTGTCAGTTAAGAAATCATCCACACCGTTGGTGGTGCCGTCATCAATAATGTCGTAATTGAGCTTCACATCGCCATTAAAATCATTGGCTGCAGTGAATATCCAGAATGGTCCAGTTATCCCGGCGTCATCAGCACCACCAGCATTTTCAAAGCGGGTTAGTTGGCCTTGCCCTTGTGTAATAGTGACACCAGTTACAGTGAGGTTATGATTTTCTAGATCAGAACTCGCTGCAATCAAGTCTCCTTCCACAATCACTATTTGACCATCTTCAGCAATCGAACCTAAATCAACATCAGTCGCCACAGGAGCATCATTCACTTCTGTTACTTTAATGGTGAAAGTAGTTTGGTTAGTCTGTGCTGTATTCGGATCACCCGCGTCAATCAAGCCGTTATTACCGCCGTCATCGAGTGTTGCATTGATCGTGACTAAACCACTCTGGTTGAGATAGTTCTGGTCTGGGTCGGGTTTGAAAGTCACGGCCCCATTAGTCAATGCGGTATTGATGTCGGCTTCTTTACCAGTAACCACCAATGAACCGTCTGGTTGCAATACAAACGTCACGTCAGGTGAGCTCGTAAACTCAAACACACCTTGCGCTCCCGGCAGTGTTTGATCAATTTCCAACGTCAACGTATATGGCGCATCTGGGTTATCAAAGTTAGCGTCAACATCGTAGATACTGAAGTTATCGATAGCGATGCTAATATCTTCCGGCGTCTCAATGTTGGTCACATTCACAAATGTCGGTTGATCGTTAATTGGATCAATCACTAAATCAACATCGAAGATGGTTGGTGTACCCAAGTATTCAGTATTGTCAGCATCGGTATCCACAGAGCGAACTGTGACCTGCAATGGGCCAGTAATGCCCAACGCATTACCAGTATCGCTATTGTGTTCCCCAGAATTAAATACGATCTTATCGAGTGACTGAGCTGAGACATCCAGTGTCCATAGCTGTGTCACAGGATCGTAGCTCGCTAAGGTTGTACCATCAGGGTAGAAAATAGACGCATCTTGAGGCACGCCTGCCACTTCAACTCGAAGTGTTTCTGGCGCATTCTCGCTATACGTGCCACTGCCTGTTGCGGATAGCTCTTTATCCAAAATCGTCGCATTGATTTCGATATCAATGTTTTGGCCTTCATTGCCAGTCACAGAGTCAGTTGGATTGGTATCAACATCATCGCCCACAGGAAGCACATGGACTTCAAAGCTCGGCAACGTACCTGCATTCGTTGGAACACCTAACAAAGACTCTTGAGTAAAGACTTCGACACCAAATTCAAAGGTACCACTGAAATCTTTCGGCGGTAGAACAGAGATCTCACTTAAATCAAATGACGTTGACACGCTAGGCGGTAATTGGACACTCCAGACTCCTCCACCATTATTCTTCACAGTAAAGTCTGAATTGTTATCGACTCGGAATTGGAAACCATCCGGCACGTCAGTAAATTTAATGGAAACAAAGGATTCTGAACCATCTAAATCCGTCAAACCAATTGAGATCGGGCTAGTTCCAGACAACGAGATTTCTTGATCTTCGCTACCCGTAATTTCGATAACATCAGGGTCACTACCCGGCCCTGTGATTTGGACATCATCCACGACAGGGACCACTTCAAAGTTCACACTTGTAGAGAAGGTATCTGTGTCAGTTGCGCTGCCAACAGGAGACGAGGCGTCATTGTAGGTCGCTGTATCGGTAATCGTACCGCTAACATTAACTTGTACCTGATTAATATCGTTACCCGTTGGGTAATTAAGTGCAGGACGGAACAAGACGTTATCGAGAGCACCTGCGCTGATCTGGGCTTCATTAAAGGTCACCGTTGTGCCAAGAGACGTACCCGTTCCATCATAGAAAGCGCCAACACTCGTGTCATCCAAAGTCAGCGTAATAGAAGTGAATTTTTCATCCCCCCCTTCAACCCCACTGACTTGGTCAGCAATGGTTGTGCTGAAATCAAGCTGAATGTAAGTATCTTCGTAACCGACAGGATCTTGTCCAGCTTGACCATCGGTATCGACAGGGATAAGAGAATCGTCAAGAGAACCAACAACCGTAACATCGATATCAGGGTTGCCTTCAACATCTGGTGCAACTTTAATGACCACTTCTGTCACTAGAGTTTTCTCATCACCCGACAATACGTCTTTAGTTACTATCGTCAACGGCAACCTAAAGTCGCCAGAATAGTCAGCAGGCAGATTAAGTAGTAGACCTGAGAAATCCGTTGGAACACCCTGATCGACCGTTGTTTCAAATACATATTTCCCGTTTACGAAGTCAACATCACTGCCTCCTCCTAAACTGATTGGGAAAGTTATTCCTGGCGGGATAGTCACAGAGTCATCAATAATGATAGTCACTTGGTCTGTTGAAGCGTCTTCACCGGAGAATGTGATCAGACTATTTAGTGCCGTTCCTAAGTCTAACTGTGTATCCTCTACAGCATCGACAACGCTATCTGGTGTCATCGTAATATCTGCAGCTACCTCGTTCCCGCCAACAAGCACTTCTGGGAATGACAAGTTCACCTCGCCTTCCCTCTGAACCGCAGCTGATGACTCAGTTTCAGCGCCATCACCTCGATCAATAACGGTACTATAGATGGTCATCTTGATGTCATTGAACACACCAGAGGTGCCTGATAGAGGTGGAAAAGCAAGACCGTTCGGTGCACTAATGCTAAACAGATCTTCATTGGTTACCACCCAACGACCATTGCCTTCATAAGCGGCACCAATAACAAGTAACTGATTAAGCACATCATCTGATAGCGCCGAGTCGTCCACGTTTGTTAATTGGATAACTAACTGGTCCACTTCTTCGATAGCAGACGAAGCATCTGTTTCTTGGTAACGAATGACGAACTCATCCGTAACCGATGTATTATCGCTATTGGTCGTGAACTTAAGCACGCCAGTATTTGCATCAGCAACTACGGTTGCTAGTGCCCCAGTCCCAGCAACATCATCGACAATAAGTTTGTTATTAGCATCTTCTGGTTCAACCACAGGTCGCACTTGAACATCAATAGTACCGTTAATCGTCGCGGTAACGATGCCTTGACCAGGATTGCCAGCGTCAACGTATTCATGATCTCGCTCTTCGATCATGACAACCGTATTAAGCGTAAAGTCGGTACTTGAATCTTGTTCGGGTGTTATCTGAATAAAATTATTGTTCAGCGCAATTTGAGTAAATTCTTCTGCCGTCTGTCCACTCTTCGGAGTAATGGTTAAAGTACCTGCGGCAGCATCGTAAACCCAAGTTACATCGCCATTAACCACAACACTTTCAACATCCGTTGGAATGTCACTGATGATAATAGAAGTGAAATGCTCATCATCGTCAATATAGTCAGTACCTTCTGGGTGCCAATCAATATTGATAGCCGTATCTTCGTCGCCGTTGGTCACGGTATTGTAAGTTGCTGAGGTATCGATCCTTGGCTCAACTAGTATTCGAACTTCTTGGTCGAACGTTAAGGTATGGCCATCGTTCTCGGTCACTATCACTTGACCTTGAATGTGGATATTCTCTGTCGATGAGTCGACAGGTCTGATGCGAATACCTGAGGTTTTGCCCGCCTCTGTAATATTCGCTTCGTAGATAGGTTTAGATAAATCAGGGCTACCGCCCGGTCCAGTCTCGTAACCAACAAAGTTAAGGTCGATCACCGTACCGTCGCCGTCTTCGAGAATCACGCCATCTGGAATGCCCGATAGAATAACGGTTATAGACTCCGAGCCATCGTCAGCTAATGGCGTAGTGCCAGTATCAGGTCTTCTTTCTCCAGACAACACTGTGAAGTCCAACTCAGCAAAGCTATCGCCGTTTTGGCTCTCCTGAATGGTAGTTTGAACACCACTTGCAGGGTTAGGATCGGTATCAGGTATTGCAGTCCATGCCGTACCGTTGGTACCGCCGTAAGGAATATCAGCAACACCTTTAACTTCTACGTTGACCGTTTTAGTGCCTAGAATTTCTTCATCGACTTGCGCACCTGTAGAAAGGTTCGCGGTGTCTTTAACCACACCGGTTACATCAAAGGTAAAGTCCACATTGCTATGTTTGGTTGGAACAACTTCCACGTTAGCCAAATCGGCATACGCAATTTCTTGGTAATTGGTACCACTGACTGTAGGAACAACTGTAGTCGTCCCTAGGAAATAGAGTACCGCACCTTCCGTAATATTACTGATACGAACAAACAGTTCTTCAGAACCATCGGTATCCACTGACCCAGTCATTGTGATGACTTCATCCAATGTGAAGGCATCTTTATTCGCCAGAGGACCTATGTAGTCTGGATCATCAATATTGTCTTCATTAATACGAATTCGGTTAACACTGAACGAGCCAGGATCCGCGTCAGCAGTCACATCAATGATGATGTTTTGCTCTACAGAGCGAGCGGTCGTTTTGTCTACCCCACCATTAGCTGAATCATCGTATGGGTTAAGCGTCTCTTCCGTAATTGCCGTCGCTTTGAACTCAATTTGCCCAGAGAAGTTATCAATAGGATTAACTACTGTGCTATTGATATCAGCAGATGCGATGATATAAACACCATTAACTGGCGTAAGCACTGTGCCATTTTGGTCAAGCAGCTCAAACTTCCCGTCGCCTTGAACAGCTTCAAGTTCATAGGTAATGGTTTCAGTTTGGCTATTATCTTGTGACACTGCGTTCAGTTGCAGCGTGACATCGTCTTCATCTTCGTTCACTTGATATTGATACGTGCTGTTGGAATCATCCCACGTTGCAATATCCGCTACCGCTTCAATCTCAATTCTGAAGTTTGAATTAACGGTATGATCTGTACTGCCATTTTTCTCAATTTCAAGCTCATAACGAACTCGCCCACCAGTTTCATCCGAACTAGCGTGTTGGTCCGGAACAAAGAACAAGTTGTCTATCGTCGCGATAGTTTGTCTCGGTTCATTCGGATTAGGAGCAAAGCTTTGTTCGAGTTGAGGAGGACCAAATATAATGCTCCCATTTGGCTCAGGCACTAATTCAATGTACTGAGAGCTAGTACCATCCAAGTAATAAAAAGTACCTTGGTGACTGTCACCTCCGTTCGGGCTTTTAATCGTCAACTGCCCAATAGATTCTGCGTTGTCTTGGTCATACAGACTCACTTGCAGCGCAACTTGCGCTGGTGCATCAGGTAAATCAATCTGGTTATCTTGTACATTCTCAAAAGTCGGCTCATCGCCTGTTGCGTAAGGTATGGTTGAGTCTCTACCCGCATCCTCGAAGGTCGTCACTTTCAGCGCGATTCTTGTAGAGTCTCTATCAGTAATCGAAATATCTAACGGAGTTTCAGAGGTGTCTAAGTCTCCATCCGTCGCAATCACGTTAATCGAGAAGTCGATGGTATCAAGACCGTCATGATCTAGATAACCATTAGCTCTGAATTCAACCTCACCATTTGAGTCGATACGTAATCGACCAAGCTGACGAGTATCAGCTCCTCCATTCGTCTGCTCGTAGACTCGAACCACTTGGCTGCCACTACTTAAATCTAAGCCGCTGCTGTATGGCCCATTGTTTCCTGTTCGGAACACAATATCGGCACCATTGCTGGTAATACCCTCTATGCGAGTCAGCGCTGCGCCATCAGCTCCCACATCCGTCGCATTGGCAAACATATCGACTTTAGAACCATTGTAATTCTGACCTTCAAGACGAGTAATCGACTGAGTTGTCACTAACGGAACATCATCCGTCACTGTGATTGTCAGATCAATCGCGTTTGATTGGTCTTGGTCAAAGTCTTCAGCCACAACTGAGAAACCAAGTTCGATGTTGTTTTCATCGCCACCATCAGGGTGTTTAAGAGGTTTAAACAATTCAAACTGATAGCTGTTATCCGAGGTATCGAAAATAATCTCGAACACTGCTTCATTACTCGTTACGGTTTGAGCAACATAGGTAAATGTTGTGCCTACCTCTGAAACAGTTAACCACTCTAAGCCTTCTCCATCGGAAGTTAAGCCAGCTAGAACCAAGTCTTCATCAACCAGCTCATACTTCACAACACCATCGGCACCTTCATCGACGGTGAACAGTCCATTAATAATGGCGTCTTCAGAACGATCCGAACCAATCCCATTAAGATCGTCTTCATCAACAACCGTTTCACCGGTTGGAGCAGTCATCACAGGCACATCATCTAGCACCTCGATTGGCAATACATATTGGTTAGAATCATCGCCATCACCGTCAACGGCAACAACATCAAATGGTATTGTTAATGCATCGAGGTTACTCGGTGTCGTAGCGTGATTGAGAGGGCCAAGCAAGGTAAAGGTGTAAGCACCATCATCAGTCAACACTAATGTGAAAATTGGCTTTCCACTTGGGTCGGTTGCCCCTTGGTAGGTGGTCGTATTAGCAGCACCGGTAATTTCGGTGATCTTAATACCTTCGCTGCCCGACGATAGCGTTGCTTCCAGCGTTGAGATATTACGCAGTTCGTAAACCTCAACTTGGTCTGCGCCTTCTGTGGTAACAAACGAACCCGTTGCTTGTGCCAGAGTGCCTAAATCATCTTCATCAACCACAAACGTACTTGCAACAGTCGTATCAGTAATGGTTGGCACATCATCAGTAATGGTCACCGTTAGCGGTTTCATCGCTGAGTCAGTATTGTCTTTGTCGACAGCGATAACTGGCAAGGTGAAAACTTGATCGTTATTACCCTGTACTGGAAGGTGATCTAACTCTTCCCACAAGGTGAATGTGTACTCTCCTAGAACCACGTTGCTAAACGTGATGGTGAAGATATCCGTTTGTACACCGCCGCTTTCAACGTAACCAATATAATTATCGCTGTTCAGAGGATCTTCTTTTAGCTGAACCACCAAACCATCCGCTTTCAGATCGCCAGATGTGTTGAACTGAGTAGTATCAATACGGAAGTAGCTCACATCATCACTTCCTGCTGTGAAAGTAATGGTTTCAGTTTGGCTCACGGGTAATCCCGGAGAAGAGCCGTCGACTAAATTCGCTTCTTCCAATGCAACCGTTGGTACTGTGTCTATTACTGGTGGAGCACCATCTGCAATAGTCAGCGTCACTGTTGAAGTGACAATGTCGCCATCTTTATCTTCCGATGTCACCGTAATGGTCTTAACAATGTCACCACCAGAATGATCGAGGTTGCGTTTAGGCTCGAAACGTACATCACCTTCGAGATTGATAAACAAGGAACCTTCAGCGAACATAAACTCTTGTTCACCCGTGTCGGTTTGTACTAGTGACTCTTCAGGTTGGCTGCCATAGGTAAATTTAGTGATTGTGGCGCCATCTGCACTTTGCGCAGGCATCACATCAAAGACTGTTGTAGTCGGTGTTCCTGTGGTTGGCTCTGTGATATTGAGCGCACCTGACTGCATCAGTTGGACATCATCAGTAATAGTGACAGTAAGCGGTTTAGACGCAGAAATATCACCATCGGTATCTTCTGCATAAACAGAAAGATCAAAGCTCAGATCGTTATTTCCCAAGCCATCAACATGGTCTAAACGTTCAAGCAGAGTAAACGTATATTGGCTCGGATTCATGTCATCAAAGTCTAGAGTGAAGATAACTTTCTCAACACCCGAACCATCCGTCGTGAATGCGATGTAGTCACCAGAGTTTGCAGGGTCTTCGCGCAAACTCAATTCAAGGCCATCCGACTTCAACACGCCGTTGGTATTGAACAGCCCTACTTCCACCACTATTTCAGCAATATCATCACTGCTTGCAAGTGAAGTAATGGTTTGAGTCATACTCACAGGGTTTACGCTAGGCGTAGAACCATCCGCAAGTAAGCTTTCTGATAATGCCACACCCGGCACAACGTCTATTGTTGGTCCATCACCATCAACAATGGTGAGAGTGACTTTTGATGAGAAGATGTCGTTATCAAAATCTGAAGAGGTGAACACAATCGATTTAACAATGTCGCCTGCTGAGTGATCAAGGTTTCGATTTGGCTCAAACCTCACATCACCATCTAATGTCACAAACAGTGAACCTTCCGTGAAAACAAACTCTTGTTCACCGCTAATACTTTGATTCAGAGTAATTGCAGAGCCACCGTCATACGTAAACTGCGTAATGGTCGCACCGTCTGCACTTGGTATTGGCATCACATCAACGGTAGCCGTTGTAGGAGTACCAGTATTAGGCTCAGTAATGGTTAAGAAGCCATCTTGCATTTGCTGGAGGTCATCTTCTATCGTAACCACCACATCGCGTTTCGTTGATTCAGAATCATCTGTATCAACGGCATAGATAGGCAAACGGAACGTGAGATCGTTGTAAAGCACGCCATCAAGATGATCGAGAGCCTCGATTAAGGTAAATGTAAACTGAGCTTTGTTTACACTATCAAAGCTAATGGTAAATACATCGGTAACGTTACCCATACCATCATCGGTATAACCAATGTAGTCACCAGCAGAAGAAGGATCTTCTTTTAGTTGAACAACAAGACCACTTGATTTCAACAGATCACCAGGGTTGAATTCGCTGGTCGCAATTCTAAAGTGACTAAAGTCATCACTTCCTTCTGTATACGTAATTGTGTGAGTCGAACTGACCGGAGAACCAGTTGGTGTCGAGCCATCCGCTAGGTTAACTTCCGATAAGTTAACATCTGGAACCACGTCAATTACTGGATCGATACCGTCTTTGATCGTCAAAGTGACATCTGCAGTATCTGTATCGTTATCAAAATCACTGGTGGTAACGACAATCGTTCTTACGATATCGCCAGATGAATGGTCTAGATCTCGGCTCGGCTCAAAACGAACTTCCCCTTCAATAGTGATGTACAGCAAGCCATCGGTTACGGTAAAGACTTGTTCTGTGGCGATGTTTGGGTCTAACGTTACAGCTGTGCCACCATCGTAAGCAAACTGTGTCACTTTCGCACCATCAGCACTCTGCGTTGGCATAACATCAATAATTGGTGTCGTAGGTGGCGTACCCGATGCCAAATCAGCTAATGAAGGCTCAGTGATACTCAAGGTACCATCTTGAACGCCTTGTACATCATCGGTGATCGCAACAGTCATTGGCGACATTGCAGAATCATCACCATCCGAATCAACCGCTAACACAGGGACATCGAAGCTTAGTATATTGTTTTGTAATCCATCTACATGATCTAATGCCTCAAGCAGTGTGAACGTGTATTGCCCTAAATTGCTCGTCGAGAAGCTGATCGTGAAGACGTTGGTTTCTACGTTAGAACCGTCTTTAACAAAGCCAATATAATTACCAGAATTAGCTGGTTGTTCTTTTATCTCGACATCTAAACCGTTTGATTTCAAAGTCCCTGAGGTATTGAACTGCGTAGGGTCAATTCTGAAATGACTGACGTCGTCACTACCAACGGTATAGGTAATGGTTTGTGTCATCGTTACTGGGTTGCCTGTTGGCGCAGAGCCATCAGTCAAATCCACCTCAGATAACGTAATCCCAGGAACAAGGTCGATTGTAGGAAGGTCACCATCAACAATCTTAAGTGTCACTGTCGATGTAACAATATCGCCATCAAGATCAACAGACGTCACCTCAATAGATTTGGTAATGTCACCGCCTGCATGGTTTTGATTACGCACAGGTTCGAAACGAATCTCACCCTCCGTCGTAATAAATACCGAGCCTTCGGTGAAGACAAACTCTTGTTCACCATTCACATTTAAATCAAGGCTTTCTGCAGTGTTACCATCGAAAACAAATGAAGTGACTTTGGCTCCATCAGCACTTTGGCTTGGCATCACATCAAAGGTATTTGATGTTTCAACACTTGATGCCGGCTCACGACTGGTGATTGTGCCGTCTTGCATCAATTGCACATCATCACCAACGGTTACACCAAGCTGAGAAACTAACGAGTCATCGCCATCACTATCAACCGCATACACAGGCAGATTAAAGCTTAAATCGTTGTTGCCACGTGCATCTTGATGATCCAGAGCTTCGATTAAAGTAAATGTGTATTCACCTAAGGTTCCGGAGTTAAAGTCCAACGTAAATACTGTCGTCTCCACATTAGACGAACTGGTAGTAAAACCAACATACTGACCAGAGCCTTGAGGATCTTCACGCAGTTCAACCGCTAAACCATTCGATTTAAGTGCATCGTTAGTGTTGAACTCGGTTGGTTCCAGACGGAAGCGAACAACATCGTCACTTTGGTTGGTGAAAGTAATCGTCTGTGTTGAGCTGACCGAGCCGGCACTTGGTGCAGAACCATCAGCTAGGTTTGTTTCTGAGAGTGTAACGCTTGGCACCGCATCGATGGTTGGAATATCACCATCAGTAATGGTTAGTGTGACTGTTGAAGTCACAGGGTCGTTATCGAAGTCGCTTGAAGTCACTACTATCGACTTCACGATATCTTCGCTAACTGAATGGTCAAGGTCGCGATTCGGTTCAAAGCGCACTTGGCCTTGCAGAGTAATAAACAACTCACCTTCTGTGAAACTGAATTGCTGCTCACCTACGATGCTTTGATCAAGTGTTTTGACAATACCGCCAAAAGAAAACTCAGTGATCGTCGCACCATCAGCACTTTGGTTTGGCATCACATCAATGGTGTTGGTTGTGATGGTTCCATCTGCAAGGTTTGGCTCAGTAATATCTAACGTACCGTCTTGCATGATTTGGACATCATCAACAATGGTCACATTGAGTTGAGACACCAGTGAATCATCGCCATCACTGTCGACAGCGTAAACAGGTAGATCAAAGCTCAGATCGTTGTTATCCAAACCATCCGCATGGTCTAACGCTTCAAGCAGAGTAAAGGTGTATTCGCCCAAACTACTCGTAGAGAAACTAATGGTGAACACTGGAACTTCAGCGTTCGAACCATTGGTAATAAAACCTATGTAAGTGCCCGGATTCGCAGAGTCTTCTTTTACCTCAACCGCAAATCCATTCGATTTAAGTGCACCACCCACATTGAACTCGGTTGGCTCAATACGGAAACTGGTTATATCATCACTTTGATTGGTGAAGCTAATCGTTTCTGTTTGACTGACAGCACTGCCACTTGGTGTAGAACCATCTGCTAGGTTGGTTTCAGACAAGGTAACGCTTGGCACTGCATCAATGGTTGGGATATCACCGTCAGTAATGGTCAGAGTGACCGTTGACGTCACCACATCATTATCTAAATCGCTTGAGGTCACCACGATCGACTTCACGATGTCTTCGCTCAGCATGTGGTCAAGATTACGATTAGGCTCAAAGCGAACTTCACCTTGAAGAGTGATGAACAACTCACCTTCTGTGAAACTAAATTGCTGCTCACCAGTGTCCGTTTGATCCAGTGTTCGAACTTGACCATCATAAGTAAACTGCGTCACCGTCGCGCCATCGGCACTTTGATTAGGCATCACATCAACAGTCGCTGTAGTTTGAGTACCCGCAGCCAAATCAGCAACCGTTGGCTCAATAATATTAAGCGCTTGGTCTTGCATAACTTGTACATCATCACCAATGGTCACATTCAGTTGAGACACCAGTGAGTCATCACCATCGCTATCAACGGCATAAACAGGAAGATCAAAAGTCAGATCATTCTTCGCTAAGCCATCTACATGGTCTAGTGCTTCAAGTAAGGTGAAGGTGTATTGGCCTAAATTAGTATCCGAGAAGCTAATCGTAAACACGTTAGTTTCAACATTCGGAGCCGTTGTCACAAAGCCGATGTAGCCACCCGGTGTGGTTGGGTCAGCTTTCAGCTCGACCGCTAATCCGTTTGATGTGAGAGTACCGCCAACATTGAACTCAGTCGGTTCAATGCGGAAGCTCGTCACGTCATCACTTTGGTTAGTAAAGGTAATCGTTTGAGTTGAGCTTACCGCACTTGCATTCGGAGCAGATCCGTCACTCAGATTCGTTTCTGACAGCGTAACGCTTGGCACTGTGTCAATGGTTGGGATATCACCATCAGTAATGGTTAGCGTTACCGTTGAAGACACGAGATCGCTATCAGAATCACTGGAGGTTACGACTATCGACTTAACGATATCGCCACCAGTATGGTCAAGGTTACGACTTGGTTCGAAACGAATATCACCTTGAAGAGTGATATACAATGACCCGTCAGCAACCACGAATTTCTGTTCACCCGTGTCATTTTGGTCAAGCGTTAATACCGCCCCACCATCGTAAGTAAACTGAGTAATGGTCGTGCCATCAGCACCTTCTTCATCCAGTACATTAACGGTCGGCGTTGTCGGTGTACCCGCTGCCAAATCTGCAACCGTTGGCTCTTTAATTGTGAGAGAGTCGTTAACCATCACTTGAATATCATCAGTAATAGTCACGGCCAGTGGCGACATCACAGAGTCATCACCATCGCTATCAACCGCGTAAACCGGCAAGTTGAATGTTAGATCGTTATTGCCTTGAATTGGTGTGTGGTCAATCGCTTCCAGAAGCGTGAAGGTGTACTCACCCAAAGTGGTACTGCTGAAATCGAGTGTAAATACCGTGGTTTCGACATTCGAAATATCAGTCGTGAAACCAATGTAATTGCCTGAGCCTGTTGGCTCTTCTCGAATCTCAATGATCAAGCCATCGGACTTGAGCGCATTGTTAGTATTAAACTCATTTGGCTCTAAACGGAATTTCTCAACGTCATCACTTTGATTAGTGAAAGTGATAGTTTGCGTTTGGCTAACAGCACTACCACTTGGCAATGAGCCATCAGCGAGATCCGCTTCTTTAAGTGATACGCTCGGCACCGCATCAATAGTCGGATTGTCACCATCCGTAATGGTCAACGTAATGGTTGAAGTCACCGGATCGTTATCAAAATCACTTGAAGTCACCACAATCGACTTCACGATGTCTTCGCTAACTGAATGGTCTAGGTCGCGGTTCGGCTCAAAGCGCACTTCACCTTCAAGGGTGATAAATAGCTCACCTTCTGAGAAACTAAACTGTTGCTCGCCTACGATGCTTTGATCGAGTGTTTTGACGACACCGTCATAAGTGAACTGAGTGATCGTCGCGCCATCAGCACTTTGGTTTGGCATCACATCAATGGTGTTGGTTGTGATGGTTCCGTCAGCCAGATTTGGCTCAGTGATATCTAATGTGCCATCTTGCATGATTTGAACATCATCACCGATGGTCACGTTAAGTTGAGACACCAATGAATCATCGCCGTCTGTATCAACCGCATAAACAGGCAGATCGAAGCTCAGATCGTTGTTATCTAAACCATCCGCATGGTCTAACGCTTCAAGCAAAGTAAAGGTGTATTCGCCCAATACGCTCGTAGAGAAGGTGATCGTGAATACAGGAACTTCAGCGTTCGAACCATCAGTAATAAAACCGATATAAGTCCCCGGATTAGCCGAGTCTTCTTTTATCTCAACCGCAAAGCCATTCGATTTCAGTGCGCCACCGATATTGAACTCGGTTGGCTCAATACGGAAGTTTTCTACATCATCACTTTGATTGGTGAAAGTAATCGTCTCAGTTTGACTGACTGCACTGCCGCTTGGAGCTGACCCATCCGTAAGATTAGTTTCCGAAAGCGTAACGCTTGGCACCGAATCAATCGTCGGGATATCACCATCAGTAATGGTCAGTATCACTGTGGAGGTCAGTACGTCATTGTCTGAATCGCTTGAGGTCACCACTATCGATTTGACGATGTCTTCGCTAGACGTGTGGTCCAAATTACGGTTTGGCTCAAAGCGAACTTCACCTTCAAGAGTGATGAACAACTCTCCTTCTGTGAAGCTAAATTGCTGCTCACCAGTGTCCGTTTGATCCAGTGTTCGAACTTGCCCGTCATACGTAAACTGAGTGATCGTCGCACCATCGGCACTCTGATTTGGCATCACATCGATGGTATTGGTTGTGATTGTGCCGTCTGCAAGGTTTGGCTCAGTGATATCTAACGTACCATCCTGCATGATTTGTACATCATCACCAATGGCTACGTTAAGTTGAGACACCAACGAATCATCGCCATCGCTATCGACCGCGTAAACCGGTAAGTCGAAACTCAAATTATTATTTGCGAGGCCATCTACATGGTCGAGTGCTTCAAGTAAGGTGAAGGTGTATTGGCCTAAATTGGTATCTGAAAAGCTAATCGTGAATACGTTGGTTTCGACGTTCGAACCATCCGTAACAAAACCGATGTAACCACCCGGCGTGGTTGGATCAGCTTTCAGTTCGACGGCTAATCCATTTGATGTGAGAGCGCCACCAACATTAAATTCGGTTGGTTCAATACGGAAGCTTGTCACATCATCACTTTGAGTAGTGTAAGTAATGGTTTGAGTTGAGCTAACCGCGCTGCCGCTTGGTGCAGATCCATCACTCAGATTGGTTTCTGACAAGCTCACAGTTGGAACATTATCAATGGTCGGGATATCACCATCGGTAATGGTCAGCGTGACGGTTGAGGTCAATACATCGTTATCGGAGTCACTAGACGTCACCACTATTGATTTCACGATGTCTTCGTTCAGTGTGTGGTCTAGATTACGATTAGGCTCAAAGCGCACTTCACCTTGAAGAGTGATGAACAACTCACCTTCAGTGAAGCTAAACTGTTGCTCGCCATTATCATTTTGGTCCAGCGTTCGAAGTTGACCGTCATAAGTGAATTGAGTGATCGTTGCGCCATCGGCACTTTGGTTTGGCATCACATCAATGGTGTTAGTTGTCACTGTGCCATCTGCAAGATTTGGTTCAACGATATCTAATGTGCCATCTTGCATGATTTGAACATCATCACCGATGGTGACACTTAACGACGACATCACTGAATCATCACCGTCACTGTCTACCGCATAAACAGGCAGATCAAAACTGAGGTCGTTGTTACCACGGGCATCTTGATGATCCAAAGCCTCAAGCAGGGTAAAGGTATATTCACCTAATGTGGTACTAGAGAAGCTAATCGTAAATACCGTGGTTTCGACATTCGTCGCACTGGTCGTAAAACCAATGTAATTACCCGAACCTTGTGGGTCTTCGCGTAACTCAACGGCTAAACCGTTCGATTTAAGATCATCGTTAGTATTGAACTCCGTTGGCTCAATACGGAAACGAACCACATCATCACTTTGGTTGGTGAACGTGATGGTTTGAGTAGAGCTTACCGCGCTGCCACTTGGAGCAGAGCCATCGCTCAGATTCGTTTCAGAAAGAGTAACGCTTGGAATAACGTCAATCGTCGGGTTATCACCATCGGTTATCGTCAGCGTTACGGTCGAAGTCAGGGAGTCGTTATCGAAGTCGCTTGAAGTCACAACAATCGATTTCACGATGTCTTCGCTCACCGAGTGGTCTAGGTTACGATTCGGCTCAAAGCGTACTTCTCCTTCAAGAGTGATATATAACTCGCCTTCCGTGAAGCTGAATTGCTGTTCGCCAGTGTCATTTTGGTCAAGTGTTCGTAGTTGACCATCATAGGTAAACTGAGTGATGGTCGCGCCATCGGCACTTTGGTTTGGCATTACATCAATGGTGTTGGTTGTCACCGTACCGTCGGCCAGATTTGGCTCGATGATATCTAACGTGCCGTCTTGCATGATTTGGACATCATCACCGATGGTCACGTTAAGTTGAGACACCAATGAATCATCGCCGTCCGTATCGACCGCATAAACAGGCAGATCGAAGCTCAGGTCGTTGTTATCTAAACCATCCACATGGTCTAGCGCTTCGAGTAAGGTAAAGGTGTATTCACCCAACGTACTTGTAGAGAAGGCAATGGTGAATACGGGAACTTCAGTATTCGAACCGTTGGTAATAAAACCGATGTAAGTACCTGGATTAGCAGAGTCTTCTTTTATCTCAACCGCAAAGCCATTGGACGTCAGAACACCACCGACATTGAACTCGGTTGGTTCAATACGGAAACTCGCCACATCATCACTGCCTGCAGTAAAGGTAATCGCTTCAGTTGCGCTCACTGCACTTCCGCTTGGTGCAGAACCGTCACTCAGGTTGGTTTCAGACAAAGTAACGCTTGGCATTACATCAATGGTTGGGATATCACCATCAGTAATGGTCAGCGTCACTGTGGAAGTCAGTACGTCATTGTCTGAATCGCTTGAGGTCACCACAATCGACTTCACGATGTCTTCGCTAACAGTGTGGTCCAAATTACGATTTGGCTCGAAGCGTATTTCACCTTGAAGAGTGATGAATAACTCACCTTCTGTGAAGCTAAACTGCTGCTCGCCAGAGTCATTTTGATCCAGTGTTCGCACTTGACCGTCATAAGTGAACTGAGTGATCGTCGCACCATCGGCACTCTGATTTGGCATCACATCGATGGTATTGGTTGTGATTGTGCCGTCAGCAAGATTTGGCTCAGTGATATCTAACGTACCACCTTGCATGATTTGGACATCATCACCAATGGTTACGTTAAGTTGAGACACCAGTGAATCATCGCCATCACTATCAACGGCGTAAACCGGTAAGTCGAAACTCAAATCGTTGTTTGCGAGACCATCAACATGGTCTAACGCTTCAAGTAAGGTGAAGGTGTATTGGCCTAAATTGGTATCCGAGAAACTAATCGTGAATACGTTGGTTTCAACGTTCGAACCATCCGTAACATAACCGATGTAGCCGCCCGGTGTGGTTGGGTCAGCTTTCAGCTCGACCGCTAATCCGTTTGATGTGAGAGTGCCGCCAACATTGAACTCAGTCGGTTCAATGCGGAAGCTGGTCACATCATCACTTTGAGTGGTGTAAGTAATGGTTTGAGTTGAGCTAACCGCGCTGCCACTTGGCGCAGAGCCGTCACTCAGATTGGTTTCCGACAAGTTCACAGTTGGAACATTATCAATGGTCGGGATCTCACCATCGGTAATGGTCAGCGTGACGGTTGAGGTCAATACATCGTTATCAGAATCGCTAGACGTCACCACAATCGACTTCACGATATCTTCGCTCAACGTGTGGTCTAGATTACGATTGGGCTCAAAGCGCACTTCACCTTGAAGTGTGATAAACAACTCACCTTCAGTAAAGCTAAACTGCTGCTCGCCATTATCATTTTGGTCAAGCGTTCGAAGCTGACCATCATAAGTGAATTGCGTCACCGTTGCGCCATCGGCACTTTGATTTGGCATCACATCGACAGTACCAGTTGTCACTGTGCCATCTGCAAGATTCGGTTCGATGATATCTAACGTACTATCTTGCATGATTTGAACATCATCGCCGATAGTGACGTTTAGCGGAGACATCAGTGAATCATCGCCGTCGCTATCTACCGCGTAAACGGGTAAATCAAAACTGAGGTTGTTGTTGCCACGGGCGTCTTGGTGATCCAAGGCTTCGAGAAGTGTGAATGTGTACTCACCCAATGTGGTGCTAGAGAAGCTCAGCGTAAATACCGTGGTTTCGACGTTTGTCGCACTGGTCGTAAAACCAATGTAATTACCCGAACCTTGTGGGTCTTCTCGTAACTCAACGGCTAAACCGTTCGATTTAAGATCATCGCTAGTATTAAATTCCGTTGGTTCAATACGGAATTTCTCAACATCATCACTTTGATTGGTGAACGTAATAGTTTGAGTCGAGCTTACCGCACTGCCACTTGGCGCAGAGCCATCACTCAGATTCGTTTCAGAAAGCGTAACACTTGGAATAACGTCAATCGTCGGGTTATCACCATCAGTGATCGTCAGCGTTACGGTTGAAGTCAAAGAGTCGTTATCGAAGTCACTTGAAGTGACCACAATCGACTTCACGATGTCTTCACTCACCGAGTGGTCTAAGTTTCGGTTCGGCTCAAAGCGCACCTCCCCTTCAAGGGTGATATAAAGCTCGCCTTCGGTGAAGCTGAATTGCTGCTCGCCTGAAATGCTTTGATCCAGTGTGTTTACGACACCGTCATAGGTAAACTGAGTGATCGTCGCGCCATCAGCACTTTGATTTGGCATCACATCAATGGTGTTGGTTGTGATGGTTCCGTCAGCCAGATTTGGCTCAGTGATATCTAATGTGCCATCTTGCATGATTTGGACATCATCACCAATGGTCACATTCAGTTGAGACACCAAGGAATCGTCGCCATCCGTATCAACCGCATAAACAGGTAGATCGAAGCTCAGATCGTTATTATCTAAACCATCCGCATGGTCTAACGCTTCAAGCAGAGTAAAGGTGTATTCGCCTAGTGTGGCTGCCGAGAAACTAATGGTGAACACTGGAACTTCAGCATTCGAGCCATCAGTGATAAAACCGATATAAGTGCCCGGATTAGCAGAGTCTTCTTTTATCTCAACCACAAAGCCATTAGACGTCAGAGCTCCACCTAAATTGAACTCAGTTGGTTCAATACGGAAACTCGCGACATCATCACTGCCTGCAGTAAAGGTAATCGTTTCAGTTGCGCTCACTGCACTTCCGCTTGGTGTAGAACCATCAGCAAGATCTGTTTCAGATAAAGTGACAGGTGGAATCAGATCTATAGTTGGGTTCTGACCATCGGTAATACTCAGCTCAAGTGTTGAGGTATCAGTATCTCCATCACCATCTTCAGCTAAAAATGAGAACTGTTTTACTATCGTTTCACTGCTTGAGTGGTCGATATCACGAGCGACTTCAAAACTAAAATCACCGTTTAATGAGATAGTGACGACACCCTCAGTAAAACTGAAAGTCTGGGGAGCATCGGGGAGCAGGCTTTGATCTAGTGAGTAATCAACACCTTCATAGTTAAACGATTGAATTGTCGAGCCATCTGCGCCTTCGAAATTGAACAGGTTATACGAAACAATAGTATCACCCGCTAAAGTTGGCTCAGTGACTGACTCAACCTTATCAACAAGCTCAACAACATCATCTTTGACATTGACGAGAATCTCAGCGGCTTCTGGTGTACTCGAACCGCCAGATAGTGCAGAACGGTCTCCATCCGCATCAACGGCATAAATAGGCAGAGCAAAGGTCAACAACGCGTCTTCAGCACCTTGGTGAGAAAGCTCTTCGTACAGAGTGAATTCATAGTTCCCCAATGACGGACTATCAACTTTAACGTCAAAGACCGTAATTCGAGAACCATTGACTTCAACATAGCCTTCGTAAGTTCTTACACCGTTAGTTTCATCAATAAGCTCAAGCAATACGGCTTCGCCATTAGACGTTAAAGAGCCACCAGTATTAAACTCCGCAGGTTCAAGCTCGTAATGATCGATGATGTCGCTTTCAAAAATATCGGCAGTGATGCTTCCGCTACCCGCTACGGGCGCGGTTCCCTCTTGAGAACCACCAACAATACCAGCTTCATCAACATCAATACTGTCAACATTGGTCACAACCGGGCTATCGCCATCAGTAATCTCAATGTTAATGATATTGGTTACAACATCTTGGTCAAAGTCCGTAACCGTGATCGGCAGTGAAAAAGAGAGTGAGTCAGTGCCAATCTGTTCGATCGGATTAAACTGCTCAAATTTATAAGTGCCATCGGTATCAAGTGAGATAGTGAGAACCACCTCGCCACGACCTTGGATTGCCAGAGTGATCGTCGTACCATCATCAGAGAGTCTTGCCAGCGTGTTCTGATTATCACTGAGTACGCCATCAAACTGCTCTAATGCACTTGCATCAAAGACTGCTGATTGAAGGTTGTCACTTCCGATATTGGAGAACGTGCCTTCGATTGCTGCACTGCTCGTTTCAACGTTACTGATATTCACACTTTCAGCAGACGGATCTACCCCGTCAAATACGGTAACTTGCGTGTTGATAGGTGTTGCTAATGGATTTCCAGCAGTGTCTTCGCCTTGAATATCGAAGGTAATATCTATTTGATCGCCAGTATAGGAAACTTGGCCACCACCGACAGACGCTACATGATCAATCGGTTGAAAAATCGTTGTGATTAAAGAAAGCTCAATGTTATTTCCAACACTGACGGCATTTATATCGATGCTTAAAACTGTATCGGTACCTTGAACACCAACGATAGAGTTGGTTGCTGCGTCGTAAGTGAAGGTGACAGGCTGGCCGCTTGAGGTTATGTCACTGTTTAGCTCACTGAGTAATGACGTGAGGGATAGAGTTTCTGGAGCAAAAGAATCTGGAGCGAGCGCTAAACTACCAGCAATGATGGTTTCTGTAGTCGTGATAGATTGAGGATAAGTATTATCAGATATCGAGCCTTCAGTAAGAGCTTCACTGATTGATTGGCCACCTGATGAGCGAGTGATCGACCTGAACTCTTCTCTGTCTTCATCAACGGTTTGTTGTTCTAGGCCTGCGGTCTCGAAAAATGTCGAGGGATGGGTTTCTGTGTAGTTATAGTCTATCGTCACAAAGCCAGCGTTTGCAGAACCTTGTCCGCCACCAGCCGCTGTAGCCTCTAAGATTTGAGTCGGATCGGCACCACCTAAAATGGCTTCTTGGATAGCAGCGAGGTCGTCTTCGGTAAAGGTTTCTGCGTCTGCTTGCTGTAAGTCAAAATTAACCTCACCAGCTATTGGGGCGTCTACCCAAGCTGCATTTTCATCAACACAACCGACACAATTCTCTGCAACCGGAATCGAATCATTCTGAACGCCTAATACAAGTTCTGACTTGTTGGCCGTAATCACGATCTCATTTTCACGGATGGTATCGCCAACTGAAATTTTTCTTGCGCTACCGTCTGGCTTAACTACGACGACATCTCCACTAGCTGCTTCAACTACCGCAACCTGGCGCGAAACTTCGATATCCATATATCCCCCGTTGTCACAAAACACTATTTTCGAGCGCTGTGAAAATTATTTGTAATAGCAATTTCAGGTTTCATTTGAATGCAGACTTAACTCTCATCAACGGCAATCCATTGTCACGTCCAACTGGCCTGAAAAGAGAAAAGTATTTCACCTGTTTTTTTATAGTTTACTTACTCTTAAGCCTAGTCTTCCCCATAAAAAATGCCATGTCTGTGCTAAGGGACGTCTTTTCACAAATCGAGGTATTCTTGTTGGGGTTTGAAAAACTTAGTTAAAAGTTAGTATGGTGCTGATTTATATGCAAATAAATTCACAATGTAATTGCACCTCATTATTTATAAATATATACAGCAATAAAGTTGATAAATCATTAGCAAACATGGGGCATTAATTGAGGCAAACTATGCGTTTATAGCAAAGCAGAAGTAATTCCCATTTATGAGACACTAATCAGAGGAAAGTTGGTGAAATTCGAATCAAAATCAATTAAATAAGTTGCACAAAGCGTATCTGTCGGAATTTTAACCAACTGATAAACAACTGCTAACCACTTCAAATTGGTCACAGGTTCTTTTCAGGAAGTGATAAACAAAAAAGCCCACCAAGTTAAACCTGGTGGGCTTTTGAATCAGTATGCAGCGTTATGCTGTTAGCTGTAAAAGATTATGATTTAGCGAGGCGATTCGCCGTCCAAACATAAAGCAGTTCAAGCGCAATCGTCGCGCCAGCCAATGCGGTAATCTCACTTTGGTCGTACGCTGGAGAAACTTCTACAACGTCCATACCAACCATGTTGATACCTTGCAGGCCACGGATGATTTTAAGAACTTTATCTGAATTCAAACCACCACACACTGGCGTACCAGTACCCGGCGCAAAAGCAGGATCCAGACAGTCGATATCAAACGTCAGATACACTGGTTTATCACCAACAATACCTTTCACTTGAGCAATGATCTCGTCCACGCTCATATCATTCGCTTCCATCGCATTAATGACATTAAAGCCGTGACCTTCTTGCTTATACTCAGTACGAATACCAATTTGCACTGAATGCTCAGGCGAGATTAAACCTTCATTAGGCGCATGGTAGAACATGGTACCGTGATCGTAGCGGCTACCTTGGTTGTACGTGTCAGTATGAGCATCGAAGTGAATCAACGCCATCTCACCGTACTTCTTTCCATACGCTCGTAGTAAAGGCAGTGTAATGAAGTGATCACCACCTAAACCTAGCAATGTTTTACCGCTATTTAAAATCGCATCAGCAGCCGCTTCTAAGCGCTGAGTTAGGTCTTCTGCATCACCACAATCAAACACAAGGTCGCCAGCATCAATCACCGAGGTATGTTCAAATACATTGAAGTCCCACGGGAACTTCTTGCCTTCCCACGCCAAGTTTACCGATGCACGGCGAATCGCATCAGGTCCCATGCGAGCGCCCGGACGACCAGACGTCGCCATATCCAGCGGCGCACCCAACACAACCACATCAGCGTCGTTGTCGATTGGGTTTTGAACTAATGGACGACGCATAAACGTCATCGCATTTGAGTACAGCGAGTAATCTGGTTTCGTAAATAGATCGTTCATTAAAAATCCTCAAGATAGGTGTAACCCATCAAGCCTTGCTCTAACTCTTCAAGTACACTCTGCTGCTCTTGCGCTGGTACTTTAGCCGTTACCAATTCTTTGTAGTTCTGACGAATTAGGTCCATATCGATATGAACGTAACGCATCATGTCTTCTACTGTGTCGCCTTCGTTGATGTAGTCGATGTTTGCTTCGCCGCTCTCATCAACATTCACCACAACACTGTGCGTATCACCAAATAGGTTATGCATATCACCCAAGATCTCTTGGTATGCACCTACCAGGAAGAAGCCCATGAGATATGGTTCATCTGGGTTCCATGCCGGCACTGGCAACGTAGTTTCAATGCCTTGACCATCAACATACTGGTCAATCGTACCGTCGGAGTCACAAGTGATGTCCAACACCACAGCACGACGCTCATCCGCATTGTCTAAACCGCTCAGTGGCAATACAGGGAACACCTGATCAATACCCCAAGCATCTGGCAACGATTGGAACAAAGAGAAGTTCACGAAGAACTTATCGGCCAAACGCTCACTCAACTCATCCAAAATAGGACGATGGTAACGGTTCTTAGTACTCATGCGAGTGCTAAGCTCGTAGTTAATACGCAAAGACATTTGCTCTGCCCAAGCGCGATGCTGAAGATTGAGCATGCCTGTCGCAAATTGGTTGTGCGCTTCTGCAATATCGCTCTGAGTGTCGTTGTAGATCTCAATCAACGCACGGTCATCATTACCAGCATCGAGCTCTAAGAAGTTCTTCCACATGTTGTTTAGCAACATTGGAGCGTCTGCTTCTGGTGCTGTCATATCTTCCGGCGAGTAGCTTTCAGTACCAATCACATTGGTGATCAACACAGCATGGTGAGCAGTCAACGAGCGACCAGATTCTGAAATAATCACAGGTTGTGGCTGATTGTAGAGCTTACAAATATCCCCTACTGTCATCACGATGTTACGAGCGTACTCAAGCAAGCCGTAGTTCATTGAGTTTGAAGATTGGCTACGTGTGCCGTCGTAATCGACCGCCAAACCGCCACCAACATCTAAGAACTTCAGTTGAGCGCCAATATCACGCAGTTCACAGTAGAAGCGAGCCGCTTCACTCACACCATTTCGCACATCACGAATATTCGCCATTTGCGAACCTAGGTGGAAGTGCACGAGCTCAAGAACATCCAGCTGGTCTTCAGCTTTTAATCGCTCAATAACGGTAAGCACTTGTGATGCAGACAAGCCAAACTTCGACTTCTCACCACCACTTGCTTGCCATTTACCCGCGCCTTGAGAAGCGAGACGGATACGTAAACCCAAACGAGGTTTTACACCCAGTGCTTTCGCTTCAGAAAGAACAAGATCAAGCTCGGACAGTTTCTCTAGAACGATAAAGACTTTGTGCCCTAGCTTCTCACCAATCAGCGCAAGACGGATGTATTCTCTGTCTTTGTAACCGTTACACACGATCACAGAGCTCGCTTTTTGAGCCAGCGCCAATACTGCTAATAGCTCAGGTTTGCTGCCCGCCTCTAGGCCTAACTGCTTTTGCTCTAATTGAGCTTGGCTCGCTAAGATCTCATCAACCACTTCTTTTTGCTGGTTAACTTTAATCGGATAAACAAGTAGGTAACGATTGTCGTACTGATATTCGTCGATCGCTTGGTTAAATGCGTTACAGATATTGTGCACACGTTGATGCACTATTTGAGGAAAACGCACAAGAGCAGGTAAACCAATATTTCTTTGCTCTAACTGTTTTACGATCTTACTGAGGGGAACTTGATGATCCGTTTCGCTCGGTGAAACATACACCTCACCGTTGTCATCAATTCCATAAAAACCTTGGCTCCAGTGCTTTACATTATACTCAGCACGGATGCGTTCCAAATTAACCGAATTTTCCAATTCTAGAGACCTCACACTATAGGGCCATCGACAGAAGATACCTCTTTGGAATAGCGAGGTATAACCCAACAAAAAACGCTCGAAAACGATTTGTTGGCTGCATTAACCGATATTATTAAGAGTGAGTCCAACCATTGATATTTGTGGTTACGATTACGTTTTTTTATCGACAGATCGACTTAAAGTGACAGGTAAGGAATTACAAGGTTTTAGGCTAAAAATCAGGCGGAAGCGCATTAAATTTAAAGCACTTTCTAACAAAAAATCAGGTGAATAAAATAGCAATCACACCTAAAATTCAAAGTTAATTTGGTGATGTTAAGTCAGGGGTGTGACAAATATCGGCACTTCATTATCACAACTCTCGCTATCACCAAGATTGTCAGTATCCTGTTCTTCCATACCTATTGATGAGTGTTAAATCATGTCCGAAATGTACACCACCTACGCAAAGCAATACGACTCTGCTGCTCGCGATAATATTTACAACGCCCTATTAGAACGCCCATCAACCATAGCCTTACTAGACGATGTTAAAGGGCTCGATATTGTCGACCTTGGTTGCGGCTCAGGTATTTACGCACAATGGTTTATTGACCAAGGTGCCAACAAAGTTACGTGCACCGATCTGTCTCAAGATATGGTCGACTTAGTGAACGGAAAACAAATCCCCAACGTGACCGCATACGCGCAAGATGCTGCACTTGGCTTGCCCAAAGAAGCCGACAACAGTGCCGATGTCATCGTGTGCCCATTAGTACTGCATTACATTGAAGACCTAAAACCTATCTTTGATGACATTTATCGCGTTCTAAAACCGGCCGGTTACATCGTGTTTTCCACTCACCACCCTTTTGCAGACTTTGAATGCACAATTTCAGGTAACTACTTTGAGCGCGAATTCATTCAAGAAGAATGGAACACGGTCGGCACACCAGTTCAGGTGAGCTTTTACCGCCGTTCATTAACCGAACTTTGCCAAGCGGTGAGCCAATCTGGCTTGCTGATTTCACAAATCACTGAAGGCACAATCGACGAGAAAGCCAAAGCCATCTCAGAAGAAACGTACGAGCGCCTATCGAAAAACGTTAACTTCATCTTTATGCGTTGCGAGAAAGTGTCTGCATAATCCTGATGCGAATCACGTGTGCCTTTGATTCCGTCAAAGGCACACCTTCGCCTCTCCATACTTCTACTATTTCCTCTCCAATATCAATCTTTTCGTTGCTGTTCCCACTCAACCAAACCGCCAGTTCATTGCACGAAAAATAAACTTTTCTTGTCTATATCTTGTATTCGACCATAACTTCTTGTAATTTTAACTGACCAACCAATCGGTCAGCTTTAGAATTTAGGGGATACTATGAGCCATAATCTAGACCTTGAACCAAACACGTCGAGCACCAACGACATGGATCAAATATTCAACCGACAACAAGATCACTACCGCAACAACGTTAACCCAACGCTTGAGCAGAGAAGAAAAGACCTGTCTGTATTGAAAGCGTTGTTAATGCGCCACCAAGGGCAATTGATTGAAGCGGTATCTGAAGATTATGGCCACCGAGCAAAGCACGATAGCTTAATTGCTGATATCACCCCTTCTTTACACCAAATCAATTATAGTGATAAGAACCTTAAGAAGTGGTTGAAGCCTTCACGCCGTAAAGCTGGTTTGATGCTAACCCCAGCGAAGATAACCGTTCACTACCAGCCAGTGGGTGTTGTCGGCATTATTGTGCCTTGGAACTTCCCGGTGATGCTCGCTTTAGGGCCTCTCATCACAGCGTTGGCGGCAGGTAATACCGCAATGCTCAAGATGTCTGAGTTTACTCCTGCGACCAACCGTGTTTTAAAAGCAATGTTGGCCGAAGGCTTCAGTGAAGATCAAGTGGCGATCATCGAAGGTGAAGCCGATGTTTCCGTTAAGTTCAGTCAGCTAGCGTTTGACCATATCCTGTTCACAGGCTCAACCGCTGTTGGTAAGCACGTAATGAAAGCCGCAGCCGCGAACTTAACGCCTGTGACACTTGAACTTGGCGGAAAGTCTCCAACCATTATTGCCCCAGATTTCGATGTCGCTGACGCGGTTGAACGTATCCTATTCGCCAAGAGCTTAAATGCAGGTCAAATCTGTGTTGCACCTGATTACATCTTGCTACCCCGAGAAAAAGTCGATGCATTTATCACGGCTTATAAGCGCTATTTCAAGAAGCTCTATAAAGCGGGAATTGAGAGCAAAGACTTAACCTCAGTGGTTAACATGCGTCAGTACAATCGCTTGCAAGGTGTTGTTGAAGACGCGAAGTCAAAAGGTGCTGTAGTACACACCGTCACCGAGCAGGCACAAGACGACGTGAACCACAGAATGACGCCGCACCTTCTCACCGAAGTGAATGATGACATGGTCGCGATGCAAGAAGAGTTGTTTGGTCCTGTTCTGCCTATCGTGCCTTATGATTCTATTGAAGAAGCGATCAGCTACATCACAACAAGAGAGCGCCCACTTGCGCTGTACCTAATGAGTCACGACAAACAGACCCAAGAGCTGTTCTTATCGGAGACACACTCAGGAGGCGTTTGTATTAACGACTCTCTGGTGCATGTGGCAGCGGAAGACGCGCCATTTGGTGGTATTGGCCCTTCAGGCATGGGACACTACCACGGCATTGAAGGCTTCAAGACCTTTAGCCATGCAAAAACCGTGTTGACTCGAGGCAAGATCAACTTCACTAAGTTGATGCACCCTCCATATAACAACCCAATCAAGAAAATGATGTTCAAAGTACTGAATCGATGATTACAAAAAGGCAAAAAATCCTAGATGCTGCGCTCCTACTCTTCTCTCAACAAGGGTTAGAGGGCACATCTACTGGGCAGATAGCGAAGACCGCAGGTGTAGCAAAAGCGACGCTGTTTCATCACTTTGAGAACAAATCTCTACTAATTGATGAACTGTTTCGTGAATTGAAAGTAGAGCTATTTTCTACTCTTGACCAACACACAGAAATCGCTGAACAAGACCGCTACCAAGCCTTTAAATTCATGTGGATGACAGGGATTGATTGGGCACTAGAAAACCCTGTCGCCATGAAGTTCTTCACCAATGTACATTTTGACCCAACGACTCAAACTCGTGAAGTCATTGTCTCGCAGATGTTTGCGTCACTCGATGACATCATTTTGAAAGGACAGCAAGCCGAAGAGTTGATGGTGTTAGACATTAATCTCGTTAGGCACTTCATCCATAGCCACTTTCTGATCTGTGCGAACTGGCTAATCGAGCAGGACGAGTTATCGCAAGAGCAATCAGCCAAGTACATCAATGATAGCTTTGATATGTGTTGGCGAGCTGTCGGCGGACAAAACCTGTAGTCTCCACACTCTTCGAAGCTATTCTTTCAAAGAACACTCTAAAGCGCCTCATGGTTATCTCATGGTTATATTGGCGCTTTAATTATTTGGATACATTTCAATCAAGCCACCATATTGACTTTAAGCACACTCTTTCAGTAACATCCCACCATCATTTCAAAAGAGAATAACGCCATAATGAAGTACTAACATCCTGACATCCGATTTATTTTTATAAAAATCATTTGGACACTCGGGGTTAGTGGGCGTTACTTCGTCATCTATTTTCGCGACAAATCAAGTTCTAAAAGATCCGTCTTTTGACAACATGAATCTTGCAGAACTGTACCTCAAAGACAGAAATCATCTCATCACAGGTTTTCTATTTTTGATTGGTCATCTACCTAAGTAACGTCTTTGGCGATCTATTGTTAGAGTCCTACATTGGAGTCTATATAGAAAAGCGCCCCACCCCTTTTACTCGTTTACACGTAAAGGGAGGTATTTTTATGCCTACTATTTTAGCCAATAATCTCTCATTCCAACTCGATACTGGTGAATGGCTATTTAAAGACATCACCTTCAATTTGAACTCGCGACTGACTGGCTTAGTTGGAAGAAACGGAGCCGGAAAATCGTTGTTACTTTCATTACTCACAGGGCAAGCGCAACCGACCTCAGGCAGTGTTTCCAGACAAGGCTCGATCGGCTTTTACTCACAATTACCTTCAGAGCTTTTGGATAGCGAAATCAACATTGCTGACTTCTTAGGTATCACTGACAAGCTCAATGCCTTGCAAGCAATCGAACAAGGTAGCTGCGAAATTCAGCACTTCAATATCGTTGGTGACGATTGGGATTTACAAGAAACCACTCATCAGCTTTTAGCTACTTTGAAAATAACCAGTGAGTTAACTACACCATGCAACACATTAAGCGGTGGCCAACTTGCCCTCTTGCAACTTCATCGCTTATTTACATCGAATCACGACATATTAATTCTCGATGAACCTTCCAATCATTTGGATAACGACGGACGAAATTGGTTATTAGAGCAGTGCCAGTTGTTTGAAGGCAAAATACTAATCGTAAGTCACGATCGAAGCTTATTGAGACACATGGAGGGGATCTACCATCTCAATAGTTTGGGGTTACGTTTCTACAGAGGAAACTACGATGATTACTTCAAACAAATGTCGAGCCAAAGTGAAGCATTAGACAAGCAGATTGCGTATCACCAATCCGAAAAGAAACGTCTGGAGCGCCAAGATCAAGCCAATAAAGAAAAAGCACAGCAACGTGAGTCTCAAGGTAACCGACTCAGAAAGTCAGGCAGCCAACCCAAGATATTATTGGATGCGATGAAAGACAAAGCAGGACGAACTCAAGGGGCATCAGCCACTAGCCAAAAGAACTTAAAGGACCAAAACCAACATAAGCTTCAATCTCTAAAAGAACAAAAGGAGCAACTCAAACCACAAGCGTTGTATCTGCAACAGGGCAATAACAGTAAAAAGAACTCACTACTAACCGTTGAAGATTGCCACCTGAGTTTTGGTTCTGGCGCTCCCATCAACTTTTCTATGTCACAAGGTGAACGGTGTTATCTTACTGGTGCAAACGGCTGTGGAAAGTCGACGCTGTTAAAGGCCATTCATGGTCAACACTCGAACTATACAGGCTCCATTAAACGCTTAGGAACCACAGCATACTTGGATCAACACTTTGGACTGTTAAACACCTACGACAACATGCTCGATAGCCTGATGACACATAGCTGCGGCATGACAGAAAGTGACGCACGCACCTTGTTAGCTGGCATCGGGTTTAGGCGAGACTCCGTCTACCGCAAAGTAGCTCACCTAAGCGGTGGAGAAAAAATGAAACTGGCGATGTTGATCGTCAGCCATCAACAGGATTCGCCATTACTGCTGCTCGATGAACCAGACAATCACCTAGACATCGACTCAAAGCAAATACTGGCGTCGGCTTTACGTGAATATCAAGGCGCGTTCATCCTAGTTAGCCATGATGCTGATTTTGTGGAGGAGGTAGGCGTAAGCCAGAATCATATACAGCTTTAAACTTCGTCGATTCGTTCAATGAACTTAGTTAGGCGAGCATCGTTCCGGTGCTCGCCTTTCTCGATTGAGACAAGTACACTACGCGCCTCGAACATCTATTCATAAGGCTAAGGTTTGCATACTCTAGAACAATTAAAATCAGGGCAACTAAAAGGTATTAAGCGCTTAAAACTGTCAGAAGGTCTCACCGAATTTCCATTAGAGATCTTAGAGCTCGCCGATTCACTAGAGATTCTGGATCTTTCAGGAAATCAGCTGTCGGAGCTTCCACAGCAGTTAACACAGCTGACTAACCTGCGTATTATCTTTGCGTCGAATAACCTATTTACGCACCTTCCTGATGTTCTCGGTTCGCTTCCTAAGCTTGAAATGGTTGGCTTTAAGACCAACCAAATCAAAACCGTGAGTGAAGAGTCTCTACCCGTTCAATTACGCTGGTTAATTCTGACCGACAATGCCATCGAAGTTCTACCGAACTCACTAGGTGAAAGACCACGACTGCAAAAACTGGCACTCGCAGGCAACCAACTTCGGACTTTACCTGAGAGTATGGAAAACCTATCCAACCTCGAACTGGTTCGATTGTCTGCAAACCAACTGACAGAATTCCCAGAGTTCCTTATTAAGCTACCAAAACTGGCGTGGTTAGCGTTTGCGGGTAATCCATTTTGCAAACACCCGAGCAGCTTAGATAACGTGCCAGCGGTGAGTTCTCAATGTTACTCATTGAATCAAGTGCTTGGCCAAGGCGCTTCAGGCGTGATATCTCATGCTAATTGGTTAAACAGTGACTTTGATTTCCCTCAGGAAGTTGCGGTTAAAGTATTCAAAGGCGAAGTTACAAGCGACGGTTACCCACATGATGAACTGGAAGCGTGTCTTCAAGCTGGTCACCATAGCAACCTAGTCAAATCTATCGCCCAAGTAGACGAGCAAGATTACCTTGCGTTGGTGATGGAGCTTATCCCAAGCAACTATTACAACCTAGGCTTGCCACCGACACTCGAGACTTGCACGCGTGATACTTTCCCAGAAGGTTTCGAACTTCCTATCGCGCAAATCGACAACATCGTTACTCAAATGATTGATGTATTTAACCACCTCCACGACAACAAGGTTTGTCACGGTGACTTGTATGCGCACAACACCCTAGTCAATGAGCAAGGCCAAATGATCTTTGGTGATTTTGGCGCAGCGACTATCTACGGTTACCTGACCGAAGAGCAACAACAGGGGATTCGACGCATCGAAGCTCGCGCTCTCAAGTACTTTATTGAAGACCTATTAACGGTTTGCTCTACTGGCGACATAGATTCAGAACTGTACAAGAAACTTGAAAACTATCACGCATAAGCGCTACCAAGCCTAAGTAGCCAATCAAGGTTCGATAGAAATGAAAAAAGCTAACGTTTGACGTTAGCTTTTTTGCTTTTGGACTTTGATGAGTCAAACCGAGTTAACTAGCTTCCACCTGAACAAGCTTAAGGTAAGAGTGAAGCTCTTGGTTTTTATATTCCACCGCTGAGTGGATATTCAAGTCTTTACACGCAACCACATCAAACTGGTAACGATTGTCACCTTTACTGATTTCAACTTGCAGCAACCCGCCTTTCAGCAACCAATGACCTTGAGTTTCAAACCGATCAAACAAGCGGTATTCCGTTAGGCTGCCATCCGAATAAAAGTGAACCTCAGTAATGTACCCTGCTGGGCAACTTTTTACCCAAGTACGCCCTAAGACATCCTCTGCAACAAAGTTTCTTTTGCTCTCGCACCACTTTAAATAATCGGCGCTCTCGCTCAAGTCACTGTCTAAGTCGTGTTTATCCAGTAACTTTTGCTCTTGCTGTTCGCGGCAGTAAAGCTGAAGCAGTGTCTGTTGGTTATCACTCATTAATCGCAATCCCTAGCTAGTTAATCCAATCCAATCCAATCCAATCCAATCCAATAAGGCTTAAGCTACCAACTCATAAGAGACAACATAAAGCTCAGAGATCCCAGGGTAGATGTCTTGAATTACGCCCTTCAGAACTTCTAACGTCATGTTCTCTTGCTGAGCATGGAACTCACCCAGTTCATCAAACAAGATTGGCTCTACACTGATGATTTTAAGATTACAGAACACACGTCCTTGCTCTAGCGTTGATACTTCCACAACGCTACCTGGCAGGTAATCGCGCTCAGATTCATCACGAATAGTAATCGTCTTTTTGCCTGAAAGGATGTCGTTTTCAAAACGCTCGAAGAACGTCATAGTGGTAGGTGCGGTCATTTATCTCTATCGCTTAACATTGAAAGGTTAGGTAGATGTTTATATACCAGAATGCCTGTTCAAGCGAATAAAAATTAGATGCGAGATGCGAGATGCGAGATGCGAGATGCGAGATGCGAGATGCGAGAGAATACGGCAGAGCTAAATACAGGCAATAAAAAAGGAGAACCAAAGTTCTCCTTTTCTTAAACCTTTAAGCTAACTCTAAATTATAGAGATGCTTTCGCTTTTTCAACTAGAACAGCAAATGCTGCTTTGTCGAATACTGCGATGTCAGCAAGAATCTTACGATCGATCTCGATAGATGCTTTCTTAAGACCGTTGATGAAACGGCTGTAAGATAGACCATTTTGACGAGATGCCGCGTTGATACGTGCAATCCAAAGTTGACGGAATTGACGTTTCTTGTTGCGACGGTCACGGTAAGCGTATTGACCAGCTTTGGTAACTGCTTGGAAAGCTACGCGGTAAACACGTGAACGTGCTCCGTAGTAACCTTTAGCTTGTTTTAGAACTTTCTTATGACGTGCACGAGCTTGTACACCACGTTTTACGCGAGGCATTATGCTTCTCCTAAACTAAACGAATTTATAAACTAAAAAGAATTAAGCGTATGGCATCATACGTAGAACTTGAGCAACTTCACATTTAGGAAGGATCGAGTTCGGACGTAGCTGACGCTTGTTCTTAGTAGTACGCTTAGTCAGGATGTGACGTTTACCAGCGTGCTTAAACTTAATACCACCAGCAGTTTTCTGGAAACGCTTAGCAGCACCTTTGTTGGTTTTCATCTTAGGCATGATGAATAACTCCGCATTGTTGAGTTGTTAATAACATAGTAATTAGGGCGAATAAAACCCCGCAACCTGAGGCTGCAGGGTTCAATTACTTGCAAAGCCGTTAATTACTTCTTTTTAGGGGCCAATACCATGATCATCTGGCGACCTTCAATTCTCGTTGGGAAAGATTCGACTACTGCAAATTCTTCAGTATCCGCTTTCAAACGATTAAGAACGTCAACACCGATGTCTTGGTGAGCCATTTCGCGGCCACGGAAGCGAATTGTTACCTTCACTTTGTTGCCGTCTTCTAGGAAACCAGTCAGGTTGCGTAGTTTTACCTGATAGTCTCCAATATCAGTTCCAGGACGGAATTTAACTTCCTTAATCTGAACCTGTTTTTGCTTCTTCTTCTGCTCTTTCGCAGCTTTGCTCTTCTCGAAGAGGAACTTACCGTAGTCCATCACACGACAAACTGGCGGCTCGGCGTTAGGGCTGATCTCTACAAGATCCATACCAGCTTCATTTGCAGCTTCCATCGCTTCAGCGATTGAAACCACACCAACAGCTTCGCCGTCAGCGCCAGTTAGACGCACTTCACGAACGCCACGAATGTCACCGTTTAAACGGTGCTGGTTTTGTTTGGCCGGTTGTTGGCCACGTCTTCCGCCTTTAATAGCTATTCCTCCAGATTGAGCTTACGGCTTGAAACCTCAGCTTGGATGTATGAAATAAAGTCATCCACTTTAAACTTGCCAAGGTCTTTACCTTTACGTGTACGTACTGCAATTTCGCCGGCTTCCATTTCTTGGTCACCACACACAAGCATGAACGGTACACGTTTCAAAGTATGTTCGCGGATTTTAAAGCCAATCTTCTCATTTCTCAAGTCTGCTTTGACTCTAAATCCACTTTTTTGCAGTTTTTTCGTAATTTCTTGTACATATTCAGACTGTTTGTCTGTAATGCCCATTACAACCGCTTGTTCTGGTGCCAACCACGTTGGGAAGAAACCAGCGTATTCTTCAATAAGAATACCGATGAAGCGTTCTAGTGAACCTAAAATCGCGCGGTGGATCATAACTGGCGTGTGACGCTCGTTATCTTCACCTACGTAAGTAGCACCTAAACGTTCTGGTAATGCAAAATCGAGCTGCACTGTACCACATTGCCATGCGCGGTCCAAACAATCATGCAAAGTAAATTCAATCTTAGGTCCGTAGAACGCGCCCTCGCCTTCTTGAATCTCGTATGCAATCTCTAATGCTTCTAGCGCTTGCTTAAGGTCGGCCTCTGCACGGTCCCACATTTCGTCTGAACCTACACGCTGTTCTGGACGAGTAGATAGCTTAACAACAATGTTTTCGAAACCGAAAGTTGTGTAAGTATCGTAAACCATATCAATACAAGCTTTAACTTCTTGTTGAACTTGGTCTTCAGTACAGAATACGTGAGCATCATCTTGAGTGAAGCCACGAACACGCATGATGCCGTGAAGTGCGCCAGACGGCTCGTTACGGTGACATGAGCCAAACTCAGCCATACGTAGCGGTAGATCACGGTAAGATTTCAAACCTTGGTTGAAGATTTGAACGTGACCAGGACAGTTCATTGGCTTGATAGCGTATTCACGGTTCTCTGAAGAAGTCGTGAACATTGCTTCTGCGTACTTGTCCCAGTGACCAGAGCGTTCCCAAAGAACACGGTCCATCATTAATGGGCCTTTAACTTCTTGGTATTCGTACTCAGTCAGTTTCTGACGAATAAATACTTCTAGCTCACGGAAGATAGTCCAACCGTTGTGGTGCCAGAACACCATGCCTGGTGCTTCTTGCTGCATGTGGAATAGGTCAAGCGCTTTACCGATTTTACGGTGGTCACGTTTAGCCGCTTCTTCTAGGCGCACAAGGTGAGCTTTAAGCGCCTTCTTGTCGTGAAATGCAGTGCCGTAGATACGTTGAAGCATCTTGTTGTCACTATTACCACGCCAGTAAGCACCCGCTACGTTAAGTAGAGTGAAGTGCTGACAGAAGCTCATGTTAGGCACGTGTGGACCACGACACATATCGATGTATTCTTCGTGGTGGTACAGACCTGGACGATCGTCTTTAGAAACGTTCTCGTCCAAGATTTCAATCTTGTAAGTTTCGCCGCGAGCTTCGAATGCGTCGCGCGCTTCCTGCCAGCTAACTTTCTTCTTAACAACCTGGTACTTGGTCTTCGCTAGCTCTTTCATGCGCTTTTCGATCTTTTCTAGATCTTCTTGCGTTAGAGAGTGCTCAAGGTCGATATCGTAGTAGAAACCGTTATCGATGGTAGGACCGATCGCCATTTTCGCTTCTGGAAAAAGCTGCTTAACCGCGTGGCCTAAAAGGTGAGCACAAGAGTGACGAACGATCTCAAGGCCATCAACTTCATCTTTAGCTGTGATGATTTCTAGGCTTGCATCGTTTTCGATAAGATCACAAGCATCAACACGCTCGCCGTCTACACGACCAGCAATGGTTGCTTTCGCAAGACCAGGACCGATTGATAGGGCAACATCTAGAGTTGATACAGGGTTGTCAAATTGACGCTGACTACCGTCAGGAAGAGTAATAATTGGCATTATTTGTCCTTTACAGTGGTGTTGCACACCAAGCAACACATGAAAATGTTTAATATATGTTTGTCAGTCAACGAGTATGTTGACCGGAGATATATGCATAATAAAGATACCCACATAGAAGCAAATACAGATGCCCCATTTGTAGGTATCCGAGCATTGTAACGAAATAATATAAAATGACAATGACAGAGGGTCTCTCGCGGCTTTCTTATAACTCCGATAGATAAGAATTTGTCATGCTAACCAACACCTTCCCTCTCCTACAAACCCACTCTTGAGCTACTCTAATCCAACATAGCAGTTTCGATTTAGTCATTTAGAACTAAGCTATAGAGAAGTAACGGATTACGGATGAGGTGCATATGGAGAAACAGGCTACTTTAATATCGTTCATACCCTCTTTATCGTTAATCATAACTGCTGCTATTTACACTCCAGCGATATGGGCCAATAAAGATTACGGCCCCTTAATTAGTTACACCCAAGCACCATTGCAATCCGTTCGTCTCACTCCGACACTTCGCTCTGGTTTCCCACTCGAAGAGAATAAAATTGAAATATTTACCGCGTTAACTGCCGCAAGTATCTGGGCCAATTCCCACGACTACCATTTAGACTATTATCAGAATCAACTTCAATCTGGTTTACGATGGCAATTAACTCAAGCGTGGCAAGTCGAGTTCAATTACCGTTACCTTTACGCCGCCAACAATCACCTCGACAAAATCACCATCAACTTTCATGACCTATTCGACATTGACCAAGCTGGGCGCGATCGAAAGGAACGACATCAATTTGATATTTACGCACCAGACCACGGCATCAATATTCGAGACTTCTCCGGCGACACGTTGACTAGCGCTTTCACCCTCTACACTCAATACCAAATCATAGATATTGAAAACCACGGCTTATCTTTTGGTGTCTCCCTCTATCATAACAATGTCAGCCACGGTGCATTCGAAGGAAGCAGCACCGAGCAAAGCGCTCAATTCAACTATGCATACCAACTCGATATCAATACCTTCTATACAAGCCTAGGGTTGGCGAATCAGTCTAATCGAGATGTAGAGAATGGTTTTTCACATAAGAAAACGACATGGTCATGGATGGGCGGCTATCAACTCACGCTATTTGACAACCATGAATTGCACCTAGAATATCGTTGGTATGAAGGCGCAGAAGATGGCGAAACTGAGTTTTCAGAGCCAGCGAATGAAATGATGTTTGGTTATCGCTATGTAATGCAACGCTCGGCAGTTGAGATATCCATCATCGAGAACATCTTCAATATGGACAACTCCACCGATGTCGCCTTTCAATTGGCTTATCGGCATCAGTGGTAAATCTATTTCAATTCGAGGTTAAGGATTAAAAAAGCCGAACAATTAAGCTCGGCTTTGGCGACTGTGTTGTCATTACTAGTAGATAGAGCAACTACGCGCTCATGATTCTTGAAACTGCGTTACGAATGTCTGAGTCAGCTGCATTAGCAGGTAAGCTGAATGAGATGTATTGGTCACCACGGAAGCTCATTGAGCGGTCGATTTCAGCTAAGCAGTGAACCATAGAGCCTTCAACGATGAATGACAGCTCGATCTCTTTGTTATTCATAAAGCCGCCGCTACGGAATTCAATCTCTTGGTAACAACCCGAACGTGAAGCAAAGTTGTTGCCTTTCAAGAAGCCCTTCTCTACATCAGCTTTCACCATTGCCATGCCCGATGCTTCGACACCTTGGATGATTTTAGCAACTGTTGGCAGTGGATGAACGGAGATAAAGTCTCGGTCTTTAGGGTCAATCGCGAAGCCGATATCTAGGTTCGTTTCTACCCACACATGGCACTGGTTCATTTGTGCGTTCAATGCAGTGACTGGCGTTTCATCATTCAGCTTTAGACGGAATGGAACGAGTTTGGTTTCGCCCGGTTGGATAACGAAAGGCTCTACAGCTTGAATACGACCAAGTGAAAAGGTTTCGTAACTGGTGCTGTCTTCTACTTCGACTTTCACTTCTGTGTTGAGAACTAAGTTGATCAGGTCGATTTGTTGCTCAACGTCGCCACCAATGATGTGAACATTGCCAGACAACTCGCCACCTTGGAAAACGTCAATATTATCTAAGACGGTATCGACCTTTGCCGCACCGATGCCCAACGAGGCCTTCAATTTCTTAAACATATTATTTCCCTTTCTAATTATCTGATTTGCGAATAGTTATTGCGTGACAATTTCCGACACTTGCCCCACAGAATCAAGCAATTTGCGCTATCAATGTTGAACAAGCTCACATCCTCTGAGGAAATGTTGAAATCATGAAAAAATCCGTTACTCTATTTGTATAGTCAAATAAGGTTTCATTATGTCGAAAGCGCCGCTCTACCTTCAGATAAAACAGTTCATAGACGACAAGATTAGCAATGGTCATTGGCCGGTGGGTTATCAAATTACCACCGAACTCGAACTCACAGAGCAGTTCAATGTGAGTCGAATGACGGTGAATAAAGCAATTCGAGATCTTGTGTCTGAAGGCAAGCTCATCAGGAAGCCAAGACTGGGCACTTTTGTGTGTGAGCCAGAGGAAAAAGCGCAATCTCCCCTACTTGATATCAACAACATCGCCCAAGAGATCAAAGACCGTGGCCAAACCTACACAAGCCAAGTGATCAAGCACGATAGTATCAAGGCTGATGAAAGCACCGCCACACGGTTAGGTGTGATGATCAATGCAGAAGTATTCTATAGTGAAATCATCCACTTTGCCGATAACACGCCGATACAACTGGAAGCGCGCTGGGTGAACTCTCAAGCTGCTCCAAACTATCTAGAGCAAGACTTTTCAACCTCAACGCCCAATGAATATCTTTCAAAAAGCTGCCCATTGAGTGCGATTGAACACACCGTCGAGGCCATCATTCCAGACTCTAATATCCGTCAGGCATTAAAACTAACGGAATCAGAACCTTGCTTGCTTCTCAATAGAAGAACATGGAGCAAGGAACGCCTTATCAGCTTTGCATTACTCTACCACCCTGGCTCTAAGTACAAATTAAGCTCTAAGATAGTTTTAGATTAAAGAATATCATCCTGATCGCCGATCACATTTTTGCAACATCAACTTGATTCGGGTCAGTATTTAGCCTATTTATTTGTATATACATTTATTGTTTAGCAAAGATCTAGGTGATTATGAATTTGATCCTCAAAAATGCACGAGTGGTTTCGATGAGCTCGGGAGCAGATGGTTATCAACCTTCTTCCCTTCAAGATATCGTTATCGAAAACGGTAAGATCGTATCTCTATCTCACTCAAGCGATGAGTCACTTCATTGTGAAACAGCGGATGTTAGCCGCTCTGTTGATCACATCATCTACGACTGCAAAAACAAGCTCGTTACCCCAGGGCTGATTGACTGCCACACTCACCTTGTATTTGCAGGCAATCGCGCCAATGAATTTGAACAACGTTTAAATGGTGTGTCTTACACCGACATCGCGAAAAAAGGCGGTGGTATTTTAGCAACGGTAACGGCGACTCGAGCAGCACAAGAAGCCGAGTTAGTTGAGATGGCGCTGACTAGATTAGACGGGCTTCTGAGAAGTGGCGTCACCAGCGTTGAAGTAAAGTCAGGCTACGGTTTAACGCTTGAAGACGAACTCAAGATGTTACGTGCTGCTAAAGCCTTAGAAAATCACCGTCGTATCAAGGTCACCACCACACTCCTTGCAGCACATGCTGTACCACCGGAATATAAAGAACAGCCAGAACGTTACATTGATCTGGTCTGCCAAGAGATCATCCCTAAAGCCGCAGAGCAAGGACTAGCCGATGCAGTCGACGTATTCTGTGAATCGATCGGCTTTAACCTAGAGCAAACCGAGCGTGTGTTTGCGGCTGCTAAAGAACATGGGCTAGCGATCAAAGGCCACACAGAGCAGCTTTCTAACATGGGCGGCAGCGCGCTTGCCGCGAAATACGGTGCTCTCTCTGTTGATCATGTTGAGTACCTAGATGAAACCGGAGTAAAAGCACTGGCGAAATCAGGCACAGTTGCAACATTACTGCCCGGTGCTTTCTACTTCTTGAAAGAGGCTCAACAGCCACCAATCGCCCTACTTCGCGAGCACAACATCCCAATGGCAATTGCGACCGACTTGAATCCCGGCACCTCACCTTTTGCTGATTTAACACTGATGATGAACATGAGCTGCACGTTATTTGGTACGACGCCTGAAGAAGCGTTGCGTGGTGTTACTTGCCATGCTGCAGCTGCCATTGGCGAATCGCAAGACAGGGGCAAAATTGAAGTCGCCTACGCTGCGGACTTGGCTATCTGGAATATCGAGCACCCTGCCGACTTAAGCTATCAAGTCGGTGTTCCCCACCTGCATAAACGCATTGTTAATGGCGAGGTATGTCATGACGCAATCTAAACCCAACAGCACTAACGCAACTACAGTCACCACCCACAACTTTGTGTGGACGGGACGCAATGATCTTGAAGATGGCGAACTCGGTACTCGCATTCATCACATTACCAAGCAAGTACAGAGTACTGATTTAAATGACGAACTTACTGACAACGCTGTTGCCTTGGTTGGTTTCGCCAGCGATGCTGGAGTGGCAAGAAATAAAGGACGTGTTGGCGCGAAACAAGCACCTAATTTGATTCGTCAAGCGTTGGCCAATATGGCTTGGCACAGTGATGCACATATTGCTGATCTTGGTGATGTTGAATGTAACGACAGTCAATTAGAAGTGAGCCAAAAACAGTGTGCTTCTGTGATTGCCAATGCGCTATCAACCAACAAAGTGATTACCCTTGGCGGTGGTCACGAAGTGGCTTGGGCGTCTTTCCAGGGCCTAGCTGAACATCTACATAAAGCTCAACCAGAGCGCAAGCCTAAGATAGGCATCGTTAATTTTGATGCTCACTTTGACCTTCGAGAATTCGAAAGCGACATCGCTGACGTTAAACCCAGTTCAGGTACACCATTTAATCAGATCAGCGATTACTGCCACACACATCAGTGGCCATTCCATTACGCTTGCCTAGGTGTGAGTGCCGCCAGCAATACCAAAGCACTGTTCAATAAAGCCGATCAACTCGGTGTGTGGTACGAACATGATCGCGATATCACCCAAGTAAACCAAATAGCTCAACTGGTTAAGTTGCAAAAATTCATCGCTGAGTGTGATTACCTCTACCTCACTATTGACCTTGACGTATTCCCTGCTGCGACTGCGCCAGGTGTCAGTGCCCCAGCAGCAAGAGGCGTTAGCTATGAAGCGCTCGCACCTTTTCTAGAACAGATTTTCAAACACAGTGAAAAACTCATTATCGCGGACATTGCGGAATACAACCCAGACTACGACGTCGACTGCCAAACGGCTCGATTAGCGGCGCGTTTGTGTTGGGATATAGCTTCAGCAATGGCCAGTGACTAATCCAGCTATACCGATAACTACAACTACAACTACAACTACAACTACAACTACAACTATATAACGTGAAACAGAAGGAATTCCAAAATGACGGAACACCACAACAGTGACCCTCGTCTCGACACGACTCGCGAAATTCGCGCACCTCATGGCACCACTTTGCGCGCTAAATCTTGGTTAACAGAAGCACCACTACGTATGCTGATGAACAACCTAGATCCTGATGTGGCAGAACACCCACATGCACTGGTTGTGTATGGTGGTATTGGTCGCGTCGCGCGTGATTGGAAATGTTATGACAAGATTGTAGAAGTATTAGAACGTTTAGAAGATGACCAAACGCTACTTGTCCAGTCAGGTAAACCTGTAGGCGTGTTCCCGACTCATAAAAACGCACCTCGCGTATTAATCGCTAACTCGAACCTTGTTCCACACTGGGCAAACTGGGAACACTTCAACGAGCTCGATAAAGAAGGCTTGATGATGTATGGCCAAATGACTGCAGGCAGCTGGATCTACATCGGATCACAAGGCATCGTTCAAGGTACTTACGAAACCTTTGTCGCTATCGCGAAGAAACACTTCCAAGGCGAAGCCAAAGGTAAATGGGTACTCACAGGTGGCCTTGGCGGCATGGGTGGCGCTCAGCCTCTTGCAGCTACCATGGCTGGCTTCTCAATGATTGCGGTTGAGTGTGATGAATCACGAATCGACTATCGCCTACGTACAGGTTATGTCGACAAGAAAGCCACCAGCTTAGATGAAGCGATGGCTATGATTAAAGAGTCAGACACACCTATTTCTGTTGGCCTACTTGGTAACGCTGCTGATGTGTTCCCTGAGTTAGTAGAGCGCAACATCACGCCAGATGTCGTGACTGACCAAACTTCTGCCCACGATCCTCTGAACGGCTACTTACCGCAAGGATGGACGATGGAGAAAGCCGCACAAGAGCGCACCATTGATGAAGCAAAAGTCGTAAAAGCGGCGAAGCAGTCCATGGCAATTCAAGTTCAAGCGATGCTAGACCTGCAATATCGCGGCGCTGCGACCGTAGATTACGGTAACAACATTCGCCAAATGGCATTGGAAGAAGGCGTAGAAAACGCGTTTGATTTCCCAGGTTTCGTTCCTGCTTATATTCGTCAACTGTTCTGTGAAGGCATCGGTCCATTCCGTTGGGCTGCACTGTCTGGTGACCCAGAAGACATCTACAAAACAGATCAAAAAGTAAAAGAACTGATTCCAGACAACCCACATCTGCACAACTGGCTAGACATGGCGCGTGAACGTATCCAGTTCCAAGGCTTACCGGCTCGTATCTGCTGGGTTGGCTTGAAAGACCGTGAACGTTTAGGTCAAGCATTCAATGAAATGGTGAAAAATGGCGAACTGAAAGCACCAGTAGTGATCGGTCGTGACCACCTAGATTCAGGTTCTGTTGCAAGCCCGAACCGCGAAACAGAAGGCATGATGGATGGATCAGATGCCGTATCAGATTGGCCTCTATTGAACGCACTACTAAACACAGCAGGCGGCGCAACATGGGTTTCTCTGCACCACGGTGGCGGCGTTGGTATGGGCTTCTCGCAACACTCAGGTATGGTGATTTGTTGTGACGGTTCTGAAGATGCATCACAACGTATTGCTCGCGTACTTCACAATGACCCAGCAACCGGCGTTATGCGTCATGCGGATGCGGGTTACGATATTGCCAAGCAGTGTGCGAAAGAACAACAGCTTGATTTACCTATGCTAAACGAAGAACTTCGTCGCCTTTAATGTCTGGAGAGAACATGTTGAATTTATTACTTAAACCAGGACTTCTAGGCCTATCTGAACTTCGCAAGATCAGTCGTAGCCCGGTGAACTTATCACTCGACCCTGCTGCAATCCCAGATATTGAAGCGAGCATGCAGGTTGTCGAACAAGTGATTGCTGAAGATCGTACTGTCTATGGCATCAACACAGGTTTTGGCTTGTTAGCAAACACCAAAATTGCGCCAGAAGATCTCGAAGTTCTACAAAAAAGTATCGTACTTTCTCACGCGGCAGGCATCGGCAAGTTCATGTCTGATGAGACTGTACGTTTGATGATGGTGCTGAAGATTAACAGCTTGTCTCGTGGCTACTCCGGTATCCGCCTCAAAGTAATTAATGCTCTTATCGATCTTGTGAACGCGCAGGTTTACCCATGTGTACCACAAAAAGGATCAGTTGGCGCATCTGGCGACCTTGCTCCCCTAGCCCACATGAGTACTGTTCTACTTGGTGAAGGCCAAGCACGACATAACGGCAAAATCATTACTGGTTTAGAAGCGATGAAGATCGCAGGGCTAGAGCCAATCACGCTCGCACCGAAAGAAGGTTTAGCGCTACTAAACGGCACACAAGCATCAACCGCATTTGCGTTAGAAGGTCTATTCGCAGCAGAAGATCTGTTTGCGTCTGCAACTGTCTGTGGCGCTATGTCTGTTGAAGCAGCACTCGGTAGTCGCCGCCCATTTGATCCTCGTATTCACCGCGTTCGTGGTCACCGTGGACAAATGGACGCTGCATTAGCTTACCGACATATGCTTGATCAAAAGAGTGAAATTGGTGAATCACACACTTGCTGTGAAAAGGTACAAGACCCGTATTCACTGCGTTGTCAGCCTCAAGTGATGGGCGCGTGTCTCCAGCAGATCCGTAACTCAGCAGAAACGCTAAACGTTGAAGCAAATTCGGTATCTGATAACCCGCTGGTTTTCGCTGACGATGGCGACATCATTTCAGGCGGTAACTTCCACGCAGAGCCTGTTGCAATGGCTGCCGATAATCTTGCATTAGCCATTGCCGAGATCGGTAGCTTGTCAGAGCGTCGAATGGCACTGCTGATTGATAGTGCACTAAGTAAACTTCCACCTTTCTTGGTCGATAATGGCGGTGTTAACTCAGGCTTTATGATCGCTCAGGTCACTTCAGCAGCGTTAGCAAGCGAGAACAAAACACTGGCTCACCCGGCTTCTGTAGACAGCTTGCCAACGTCCGCTAACCAAGAGGATCACGTTTCGATGGCAACCTTTGCGGGTCGTCGTCTTCGTAACATGGCAGAAAACACTCGTGGAATCTTGGCGGTCGAGTACCTAGCAGCAGCACAAGGACTAGACTTCCGAGCACCAAATCTGTCTTCTCCTCGAGTAGAAGAAGCAAAACAAATCCTGCGCGAGAAAGTCAGCTTCTACGACAAAGACCGTTACTTCTCACCTGATATCGAGCAAGCAAACCTACTGCTCAAGTTATCAGTGCATAACCATCTAATGCCAGAAGGCCTACTATGTAGCTTCTAAGGTTTGGCGAAATAGCACGTCATATAAACAGGGGCTATTGATTGGCCCCTGTTGCATTGAACTCAAGCCCTTACTCCCCTCAAAATCGTCACATACCATCCAACGTATTTATCTAATCGACTGATATATAAGCAAAGTTAACTGGATAGACCATTAGAACGAAGTTAGTTAGCTATAATCCACCCCAGATTTGATGACTAATAGCGATACTATGTTTCTGACACCTTACTTTTCTACTGAAGACAATCAATTTCAATTCACTCGTGAACAAGCTAGCCACTTTGCTAAAAAAGTAGCTGCTGACTTCAACCCTATTCACGATGAAGACAACAAGCGCTTCTGCGTGCCTGGCGATCTTTTGTTTGCAGTTCTCCTGCAAAAAGAAGGCATCAGCCAAAAAATGCGTTTTGATTTTTCAGGTATGGTTGGTAACGGTATTGCACTAAGCGTTGATAACAAGTGTCAAAAAGAAAACTCACTGGTTGACGAGAAAGGCAAAGAGTACCTACACATGTCTTGTGAAGGTGAGAAAAGCCACGATCAAGCATTCATCGAACACGTAGTAACAAACTACGTTAAGTTCTCTGGCATGAACTTCCCACACATCATGGTTCCTCTTATGGAAGAACAACAAATGATGATAAACTGCCAACGCCCTCTTGTGATTTACGAGAGCATGGAAGTTGAATTTACTCGCCTAGACCTGTCTCACCCTGAAGTTGAATTCTCTGGTGCGACTTTTGACGTTGAAGGTAAGCGCGGCATCGTCACCCTGAACTTCGATTTCAAAGAAGATGGCGAAGTAGTAGGTAAAGGTGTGAAGCGCATGGTAGCAAGCGGCCTTAAGCCATACGACCAAGCTTCTGTAGACGACCTAGTAAACCGCTTCAACGAACGCAAAGAGATGTTTCTAGCTCAGTTCGCAGCTGCTGCTTAATAGACACTCTTATTTACACCACTTAATGTAAATAGCTCTAGGACAAGATCAATAAAGCCCAGCTTGATACCCTCAAGCTGGGCTTTTTAGTTTGTAGTTTTTAGTTGTGACTACACTAAACCACTCAAACCAGTACTCAGATAGGCACTAAATCCAACGCCTAACCTTTTGTTTGTAATCAACATATTCAGCGCCGAACAATTGCTCTAGAGCACGCTCTTCTGGTTTGATTTGGAATTGATTCATATAAATAACGAACACAAAGCTGAGTAAGATACTGAAGATGTTTTGAAAGTAGTAGCCAACGCAGAATAGTAAAATGAATAGCCCTAAATACATTGGGTTTCGGGTGTAACCGAAGATGCCGCTGTCCACAACTGCCGAGGCGGTTTCGACTTTGATCGGGTTAACGGTGGTTTTCCGTTTTCGAAACTCCCAGATACCTGATAATCCGACCACGCCACTCAATGCGATACCAATACCTAAAACGACTGGCTTAAAAGGCAATACTATTGCCGCCGTACTTAGTTGTTGAGCACAGAAATAAGACGCAACTATTACCAATATAAACAGAGCAACCGGTGGTACTTTTAACTCAAGAAATCTCATAGCTTTCCTTATTAACAATTCCATTGTTAGTTTAGAAAAAAGCCCAGCAATTGCTGGGCTAAATAGTTTATAGAATTTTTGCGAGCGCCTGTAATGGATGGGCAAGCTTCTCACCCTCAAAACGCTTCACTTGGCTTCGGCAGGAATAACCCGTCACTAAGCAACGCTCTTTCGGCAAGTCCTGCATCCTTGGCTTCCAACTTAAACCGTATATGTCTTTCGACATTTGTAGCTTATCGACTTCGTGTCCAAAGGTACCCGCCATGCCACAACAGCCGACAGGAACGCTGGTAAGTGCAGCACCAAAGTGTTTGAAGATAACACCCCACTCTTTTTCAGCGTTTGGCATCTTGGTTTTCTCGGTACAGTGAGCGAATAAGTACCACATCTCTTCGCTTGCAGAACGCGCTTCAAAGTCACCGAGCGATGGCATTAACCATTCATGCACGGTGAGCACATCAAAGTCGCCACGCTTATCCGCTAAGATCTCGACGTACTCATCTCGGTAACAAAGCACAAGTGCAGGGTCGACACCCACTAAAGGAATACCGATATCAGCGACCATCGACAAGAAATCAGACGTCGATTTAGCCTCACGTGCAAAACGGCTTAAGAAGCCTTTGATGTGCAGTGCTTTACCATTTGGCTTAAATGGCAGTAAGACCGGAGTTTTGCCAAGCTTTTGAGCCAGAGTGACAAAGTCTTCAACCACCTCGGCATCATAGAAGCTAGTAAACGGGTCTTGGACGATCAATACATGCTGCTTCTTCTCTTCCGAAGAAAGCCCTTCAAGATATTGAATATCGAACAGTTGCAGCTCTTTGCTCGCCAGACGATTTTTCAGCGTAGGTACTGACATCAACGGTGCATCGACATAACCGACGGTTTTCGCTGTTGCAGATTGAACCCACTTTTGACCCAATGCAGCATTAACGACTTTTGGCGCTTTCGCCATTAGGGGCAGCATGGTTTCAATGTTTGCCACCAAGTAATCTTTTGCTGGGCGTTGGTAACGTGAGTAATAGATATTTAAGAATCGTGAACGGAAACTCGGCACATCAACTTTGATCGGACACTGGCTCGCACACGCTTTACATGCAAGACAACCGTTCATTGCTTCGTGCACTTCGTGTGAGAAGTCGTACTCATGGCGTTTGTTCATCGTGTTACGAACACGTTCCACCATGGTTTTGACTGGTGTATTGTCCTTCAGCGCTTCTTGCTCTAAATCGAGAATATCGACGCCTTGTTCAGTTAGTTGACGTAACCATTCTCTTACTAAGCCTGCACGGCCTTTTGGAGAATGACGACGGTCAGCGGTCACTTTCATTGAAGGACACATTGGCGAGCTCGTATCGTAGTTAAAGCACAAACCGTTGCCGTTACATTCCATTGCTTGCTTAAAGCTGTCACGGACTTGAACGTCGATCTGACGATCATAGAAACCGCGCTTGGTGTCGGTGACTTTCACCAATTCAGCGTCGCTTTCTAAAGGCGTGCAGATCTTGCCTGGGTTCATCTTGTTGTGTGGGTCGAATGCCGCTTTAACGCGTCTTAATTCGGTAAATAGCTCTTCACCGAAGAAGTCTGGACCATACTCAGAGCGAAAGCCTTTACCATGTTCGCCCCACATTAAGCCGCCGTATTTCGCCACCAGCTTAACCACTTCATCAGAGACTTCGTGCATCAAGGCTTCTTGCATAGGATCACACAAGTCTAGGGCTGGGCGAACGTGCAGTACGCCTGCATCAACGTGACCAAACATGCCGTAGTTCAACTCTTTTGAATCAAGTAAAACTCTGAATTCAGAGATGAAATCCGCCAAGTTTTCAGGTGGTACACAGGTATCTTCAGCAAAAGCGACAGGCTTAGCTCGGCCTTTCGCCGCACCTAATAGACCTACCGCTTTCTTGCGCATGTTGTAGATTCGGCCAATACTCGCCAAATCGCTACACACTTGGAAGCCAATCACGCCTGCTTCTTCGCTTTCAACCATGGTTTCAAGGCGTGCTGTCAGCGCTTGAACTTGTTGTTCAACTTCCGCTTCATCTTGGCCTGCAAACTCAACCATGTTGATGCCAAGCATTTCTTTGTTTGGAACATCAGTCAGCAAATCGCTCACGGTGTGCCAAACAATGTCTTGCTTCGCGAGGTTCAATACTCTTGAATCTACCGTTTCAACAGACAGTGCTTTCGCTTCAACCATGAACGGCGCATTGCGCAGCGCAGAGTCAAACGTATTGTATTTCACGTTAACCAGTGTGCGCGCTTTTGGAATCGGCGTTAGGTTGAGCTTTGCTTCTGTAATGAATGCTAAAGAACCTTCTGCACCACATAGGACACGAGTCAGGTCAAAGCTGTCATCTTGTTCATTGATTGCATTCTTTAGATCGTAACCTGTTAAGAAGCGGTTCAACGGAGGGAATTTATCTAAGATTTGAGCACGCTTGTCACGACAAACAGCCTCAGTTACCGCAAGTGCATGGTGAGCAAATTCACCTTCATCAGGCAAGCCATGTGATAAATCAGATTCTAGACATGAACCGTCTGCGAAGACCGCTTGCAGCGACAACACGTGATCAGACGTTTTGCCGTACTTCAATGACCCTTGGCCAGAAGCATCGGTGTTTATCATGCCACCCAAGGTTGCTCGGTTACTGGTTGATAGATCAGGAGAGAAAAAGTAACCATAAGGGCGAACTGCATCGTTCAATTGGTCTTTAACGACACCAGACTGAACTCTTACCCAGCCTTCTTTCTCGTTAATCTCAAGAACCTTATTCATGTAGCGTGATAGGTCAACCACAACACCTTTTGTTAAGGATTGTCCGTTGGTTCCGGTACCACCACCACGAGGGGAAAAAGTCACGCGTTCGTAAGCAGATTTAGAACCCACTTTGCCGAGCAGTACAACGTCTTGAGTTGTTTTAGGAAGGATGACCGCCTGCGGTAATTGCTGATAGACGCTGTTATCAGTCGCCACAGCCAAACGGCTAGAATATTGAGATTCAATGTCGCCAGTAAAGCCCGCTGTTTTTAGTTCATCTAAAAAGCGTACGACAACTGGATCGACATCAGCATTGAGTTGAAGTCTTGGTAACATTTGCTTCCTGCCCCTACTTCGCTGATCCTATCAGCATTGGGTTATCTGAGATTTTTAATAATTTTCTTTGAATTTCGTCACTTTACTACTATTAAGATCATATAAAAAGGTGATCAAATCAGAATCTCAGTGCAAGAATGGAGAAATAGTCACTTTCGTCTTAATTCGGTAGTAATATACTGAATAACATTTTGTTTAAGACATCTCCATGAGCACATCACAATGAAAAAAAACAAAACAGTCACAACTGAAGATATTCTTCTTAAGCTATGCCAATCAGTCTCAAGCGTACTCACTTCAGCGACGGCTTCTCAGGTGTCCTATTCAGCCATGGTTCAAAAGATCAACAAGACGAGTCTGAAGCCAGATTTCGGTTGTTTCGTTCTTTTTGACGGCGGTTTTTCTGGTCTTGTTGTTATCAATTTTACGTCGAAAGCAGCACTAGAGATCTATACCAATTACATGCGTAACATGGGCATGCCTGAAAATGAGCTAGCCGTGCTGCATACGTCAGATGAAGTGGGCGATGTATTAGGCGAATTGATGAACCAACTGGTGGGTGATTTCACCAATAAAATCCGTAAAGAGCTACAAACCAACATCACTCAAAACCAACCGAAGATGCTAGCACTGAACAAGCAAGTAAACCTTTCTGTTGATACCAATCTCGATCGCCCACAAGCTCGTCGTGTTACCTTCTCGACTCAAAACAACAACATCTTCTACCTCGAGCTTGCTATGGATAAGACAGAATTCATCCAATTGGAAGAATTTGAAATTGCAGAAGACGAGTGTCCAGATAGCATCCTAGAAGCGACTCAGAAAAAAATGCAGGAAGAGAACAAACCAGCACAAAGCTCAGGCAACGATTCAGCAGCAGATCTGCTCGATGAACTGGGTATCTAGTTTGCGAATGCTCTAGTCATTCTAAAAAACTGTGTCACTAACGCCATCTATCTTCTTGATGGCGTTTTTGTTTATGTAACCAAGCTGCCTTTTACTTTCCTATCTTAACCGCCTCACTTGTGCCTCAAACGAGTTTTGCCTTTCTGTTACCAGCGAAAACATGTAAAATGTCGGACTTTTAAAAATTTGCGGTAATGATTAAGTAGTCGATGGATAAGAAAAAAGCCCTAAAGAAAATTGCCAAGTGTCTTGAGCTTGGAAATTCTGCGAACGTCAATGAAGCTGCCAATGCGATAAAAATGGCGCATAACTTGATGCTGAAATATGGTCTCGAAAAAGACGATATTGAATTTATCAAGATGGGGAAAACTCAATCCACTCACCTGTTACCTGCAAATATCAGTTCTACACTGCTGCGTGTTATTCGCGGTATCAACACCAAGTTTGGCGTAGAAGCCGTATTGCTAAACCACAAAGGCCTCAAGCGTGTTGAGTTCATTGGTGAAGCCGATCGCGCAATCTTCGCTGCCTTCGCTTTCGATATCATTTATCGTGAACTGAATGAGCACACTGGCCAATTCAGAAATAGCTTTGCTGGTTCAGGTACAGGTTCTTTAGAAGTGACACGTCGTGTGAACTCGTTTGTTTCAGGCTGGGTTGAAGGTGCGCTTGAGAAGCTGCCGACTATTACTCCAGATGACGAGTCGAACAACAAGATCAATAACTACATTGATAAAGAATTCAAAAATATCGACCGCGAAACCTTCAAACAACAACTCAGAGAAGCGATGAAAAATCTTACCGCCGATTATGAAGTTGGCCTGAAGAAAGGTCGTAAATTGTCTGTTAATCGACCAGTTGCCGGCGCCCAGGCAGCTAAAAAGATAACTAAATCATAGAGCCGCTTTACATTGCTTCAACGTATTGATAAAAACCATCAATAAGATTTACAGGACTATGTTTGTCATTCGAATTCATTTGTTTGACAGAAGTACATGATGGAGAAAATACGTTGAAAAAAATCACACTAGCCCTAGCGCTTGCTATCGCTTTAACGGGTTGTCAGGCAACTCAACGCCAAAACGCAACAACTGGCGAATCTGAGACGAACTCTGCAACTCAAGGCGCTCTAATTGGTGCACTTGCTGGTGCCGTTGCTGGTGCTGCTACCGGTGACTCTAAAGACCGTGGTAAACGTGCACTTATTGGTGCAGCAGGCGGTGCGGCTGTTGGCGGTGGTATTGGTTACTACTTTGACCGACAAGAAGCAGCACTTCGTGAAGAGCTAATGAACTCTGGCGTTCAAGTAGAACGTGTTGGTGAGAATCAACTTCTACTTCGCCTAGAAAACGGCATCGGCTTTGATTCTGGTTCTTACGCTTTGGAATCAAGCATTCACAACACACTTCGCGGCGTTGCGCGTATCCTGGTTGAATACCCAGACACAAGCCTAGTGATCGAAGGTCACACGGACAGCACTGGCAGTGAGTCGACTAACCAAATCCTTTCTGAGCGTCGTGCTGAATCTGTTCGTGCATTCTTGATCTCTCAAGATGTAGCAGCAGGTCGTGCTATTGCTCGTGGTAATGGTGAACGTTACCCTCTATGTGATAACAACACGTCTCAAGGTCGTGCTTGTAACCGTCGCGTAGAAATTCAAATCTTGCCGCTTAAGTAGCACGATTAAAGCCCAGTCGCCTTTATCTATTGAATTAACCACTATATAGTTGTTTGTCAGTTGTCGCGCTTGTCTCAAACGTTACAACCTAATTAACAGCCACATAGCATATTCATATTGATATATCGGCACTGGGCTTTTTTACGAGACTTATCTTTTGCTTATCCTATCCAACTTTCTGTCATCATCGCCTCTAAGAACTCTGCTTCTTACCTTCATCTTTGCCACGATACAGCTGTTCTCGACACATTTGGTTCATGCAGAAAGTAGCCCTCAGCAGCCACTAGATTCACAACCTCAAGACCCTGCCTCTCAATACCAATTGGCGCAAGCGTATGAATTGGGAACCGATGTGCCTAAAAATATCGACGACGCATTCTATTGGTACTCGCAATCTGCAGACAATGGCAATGCAGCTGCGCAATTTAAACTCGGCGAGTGGTACTTGGCAGGTACAAGTGTCGAGCAAGACAACAAACAAGCCTTAGAGTGGTTCATCAAAGCAGCACTGCAAGGCAACAAGCAAGCGCCTCTAGAAGTCGCCAAGATCTACGAATCCTCGCTTGATAAGGAGCTCCTTCAACCACTAGACGAGGCGCAACTATGGTATGAAGCCGCTTTAAAAGACAACCCGCATGGAGAAGATGGCTACAACCGTATTCTAGAAGCACAATTCAACCAGCAACGTGCCAAGCAGATCTCTTCAATAGAACAGCTCGATGACAGCATCGACTCTGAAATAGACAGCAGTCAGGGGTTACCTCAGCAAGTGCAATCTAGCCAAATTCAATCTGACCAAATGCTATCTGACCCAGCGACACGCTCTAACCTCTCCAGTTCTAACCTAACCAGCTCTGACTATATGATTGGTGCTGCGTTGGCCTTACTGATTGCGATCGTGAGTATCAGCGCGACTCTGGTGATCTCGCGAAAGAGACAGGTGCTCAAGTCTGGCGAATTGAATCAGCAACAACAGACGCTTGAAGCGCAGCTTAGCTCGAAGGATTTCACCATTAAGCAGCAAAAGCGTCAGCTTCAAACCATTTATCACGAATTGAAGAAGCAGAAAAACAGCAAAAGCCTAAATCAATTACAAGTGGCTTGTGCTCTTTTTGGGTACACACCGAGTTCAATCCCTGACCAAAAAAGCATCAAAGTTCGATACAAACAACTCTCGAAAATTTATCATCCTGATGGTCATGGATGTGACGAAGAAATGAAACGTTTGAACAATGCGCTAAAAACCATTTTACAAAGTGTTACAAAATCGTAAACAAGCACACACCTTTGGCTTTCCAATTCACGGAGATATCGATTTTATTGGTGTTGCAATCGATCACCTTCTCAAAAACGGGTAACAAACTATTAACTAATGGGTCTTACTTGTGTCATAATTTGCGCCGAAAATACACCTGACATATACAGGTGAGGAGAGAATATGTTCACAATAGAAGGCGTTTGTGATTGGTGCAAAAAGCCAAGCCTAGTAAAAAAACACGACTACCTAGATGGTAAGTGTCATCATGCATGTAAAGAGTGCAATGATATTGCAACCATTGATGTTCGCCAGTTCAATATTGGTGAAATGGAAATGAGAGCAAAACTCTCCCAAGCAACACTGAGATAAGTTACACCGTTGAAATATAAGAAAGCGCCCAAGGCGCTTTTTTTGTATCTGGGATTTATCTTCTTATCTTCTTATCTTCTTATCTTCTTATCTTCTTATCTTCTTATCTTCTTATCTTCTATACAGGTGTATACAGTACTTTTCTGTAAAAACCACTGTGTACACCTGTATAAAGCTCACATTTCTTCAACTTATGAGACAAAACAACAAATTCATTCGAATTTAATTTAGACAATAATTTCAATTACTTAAGTTAAAACCATCCCCTTACCTGTGCAAAATCGTCCAATAATCCCACAAAAAACGCTTGATCTTATAAGCAACAAAAACTACTGTATACACATACAGCATGTATATAAGGACAGCAAAATGATTCAAGCACACGTTAAAGCCCAACACTCTAGCCCGCTAGTTCACTGCGCATTTACATCAGTTTCTCGTAAAAGCAAAAATTCAAACGAGGAAGCGTTGTTCGCAAGAATGGCGTTGCTGTCCAATCAACATCAGTGGTTGCTGTTTACAGCGCAAACACCAAGACCATCGGCTAAGCAGCTTAAGCAACACAACGTGTGCTGCGACCGCATTATTCACATGAAAGCCTCTCACCAGATGACGGAAGTTGAAACGGTTGAGAAAGCCATCCGTTCAAAAAATGCGAGTGCGATTGTTGCGAGCGCATCGATTGATCAGTTCAGCCAGCAATACCTAAGAACATTAGGAATGCGCTTTCAATGTGAAGTCTTCTTTATGGATGCAAATTCAGAGCGCATTCACTAAGCAACATAGCTCTGCTAGATAGTTCAGTAATATAGTCCAAACATACTGCCTTCCCCTGCCCTACAATTCACCAATTTTTCAGCGGATGGTTAGGCGGGGGTTTTTATTTGATGAATAGATTTAGCAATCGTTTGCTTTTTCTCTGGAAGCAAACAGTAGATTGGGTATAATGCCCGTCTAATCATGTGCACACCGCACTTCTCTGTATGACGTTTGATAAAAGATAGGAATGTCTAAATGAGCCTTGCTGATCAAGTTCTTGCCGTAAATGATGACCTACCAATCCGTACTGACAAACCTGTCCACAGTGGCAAGGTTCGCTCAGTCTACTGGTTAACTGAAGAAGATAGCCAACGACTAATTAAAGAGAAAGGCTACGACGTAGCACCCGATGCGCCTCTAGCTATCATGGTGATCAGTGATCGTATCTCTGCGTTTGATTGTATCTGGCGCGGTGAAGGTAATCTTAAAGGTGTTCCAGGTAAGGGAGCGGCTCTGAATGCTATCTCTAACCACTGGTTCAAATTGTTTAAAGACAACGGCCTTGCTGACAGTCATATCCTTGATATCCCTCATCCATTCGTATGGATTGTACAAAAAGCTCGCCCAGTAATGATTGAAGCGATTTGTCGTCAATACATTACAGGTTCTATGTGGCGTGCGTACGCGAACGGCGAACGTGAATTCTGCGGTATTGAGATGCCTGAAGGCCTAGAGAAAGACAAGAAGCTGCCTGAGCTACTCATCACGCCTTCTACTAAAGGGATTCTGAAAGGCATTCCTGGTGTACCAGAAGCTGACGATGTGAACATCACACGTAACAACATCGAAGATAACTTTGCAGCGTTCAACTTTACTCAAGCAAGTGACATCGCGCATTACGAAAAGCTACTAAAAGAAGGCTTCAACGTGATCAGCCAAGCACTGGCGAAAGTAGACCAAACCTTCGTTGATACCAAGTTTGAGTTTGGTTACGTGAACGATGCTCAAGGCAAAGAGAAGCTAATCTACATGGACGAAGTCGGTACTCCAGATTCATCTCGTATTTGGGATACTCAGGAATACGACAATGGCAACATCGTTGAAAACTCGAAAGAGGGTTTCCGTCAGTTCTTGCTTAACTACTTCCCTGATGCAGACATTCTGTTGAACAAAGAACGTATGCCAGAGCGCGAAGCATTAGCGCGTGATAATGAACTTCCTTTGGACGCATTAATGTCGCTTTCTCGCACTTACCTTGATATCGCAGCGAAAATCACAGGTGCTGAGATTGTATTGAGCGACAATCCGAAGCAAGAGATCATCGACGTATTACGTGCAGACTACGGACTGATCGATTAAGACCAAATCTGTAGCACCACCAAAATACAAAAAGGGCCTCAATACTGAGGCCCTTTCTACATGTACGTTTCTGATACGCTTTTATCTGTATCCAGATCTGTAAGCTCTAAGCAATACTGAGAAATTACAGCTTGATAGTAAACTCTTCTCCAGTATTACCTGCAATCACTAAATGACTGCGAGATTCGATGTACTCGATCTGCTCTTCTTCAAGAGAATATGGCATAACCACCTTGAGTTCATTGATACCTTCAAGCTTCGCAAGCTTAAGCAAAGTAACAATGTTTGATTCATCGCTTTTACGTGTCGACATTGATTTCAATGCCATCTGCCATAAGCGATCCTCTGGGGTGCCCAACTCTTTAATGCTATCTCGCCAAACGGTACTGAACACTGGCGCAATTGTGGTGAGTGCTTCCAGAAAAGTCCATTTTTTACTGCATGAGGCGCCAAGAAATGTTGTGTAATCAAACTCTACACGCGTCTCTTTCTGTTTATCCATGATGTCCCCCGACACTTTGGCAACACAATATACTCAATATCTATCAACTTTTTCTTTATAGCAATAGGATATAGAAGAATAGTCTTTTATGACCTTTTGATTGGTTAAAAAGGCATATAAAAATCAAATCCGTAACATAATAAGCACCGAAAAATAATATATGCGCCTATTTGATTAATATTTTAGAGATAAAACTTATCCATCTATTTTATATCAATTATTCGGCTCGCTTTTTTATACTGAATACGCCACCCAGACCATGTGGGTAGCTCCCAGCGTTTTAGTGATAACTTCCGACTGCCCGATTGATAATGAACGTAAATCAACTTCCTTCCAGTCAGGTATTCCACCTCAAGTTGCAAGTCGGCAAGGCACAATGAAAACGGGTATTTTTCCGAGAACTCGTTATACAGCCAAGTAGGTATACCATCAAAGGTAATATCGTCATGTTCGAACATTTCCAGCTCGCCAACATCCGTCACGCCTAATACTTCCAGTTGCTCTATAAACCATAGTTCAAAGCTCAATTGTTCGATCTCTGGTGTAAATTGAGTCTGCTCATCCAGCCCAAGTTTCACGTAAAGCTGCCAATGCTTAATCTCTTGAGTGCGAGCCTTTGCAAAGCCAGGAAGTTGAGCACCACTTACCACGAGATCAACGATAGGCTTTAAAGACAACTGACCTTCTGCGGCCACCAGCTTAGTCGTAATCGAGCGGCCAGCGTAAACCAATGCCATTTCGGTGAACACGCCCTCATCATTAACCACGGTGTCACCTTGCTGCCATTCACCTAATTCTGCTTCAACAACGAGTTCTAAAGGAACAGGCGCAGTGGTCGTTGCTAAGGTAAGTGTTTGCTTCACACCTCGCCCCGGTAAGCTGTGAGTGTCCAACACCAACATCGCTTGCGCATTATCTGGGAAACGATTCTGGCGACCGAGTACGACTTCTAACATCCCGTTGGCAAACGCTTCTTTTCGTTTCAATCGACGAACAAACACCAATTCGGGGTGCAGTTGAATAATGGTTTCAAGTAGCGCGGTACGTTGATAGCGAGAGGCAACCTCTAACTGCGGAAGTTCAAACACCTCACGCATTTGCTTCGCCAAACCTTGGGCTTCATTCAATGCCTGCTGGTCGATTTCAAGGTGTGGATAATCACGACCGCGGACAATCTGAATTAACAGGGATAAATCACACCCTTCTTTCTCTTGTTGTGCGAGCGCTTGCAGATGTTCTGCATTGCTAGGTAACTGATACAGGCGAGCAGGCACAGACAACGCAGCCGTGAGATCGACCATCGCTTCTTTGAGTGCTTTGGTTTTAATGCGAGTTACAATATCGGCATACAAGGCATCAATCGGCAGCGGATACAGCTTTTTGCCGTGCTCGGTAATTTGATGGTCGGCGTTAATCGCTTCCATCATCAGCAAGGTTTGAGTTGCGCTGTTTAGCGACTTTTCAGGAATAGGATCGAGGAAAGACAAACTCTCTAGAGCCGCACCACAACATGCCGCCGCCAACATAGGTTCGGTCAGTTCTTCACGCTGTAGCTCAGGCGGTGTAACTAATTCCAACGCCGCATGCTCACCATACAAACGAACGCAGACGCCATCCATTACCCTACCCGCACGACCTGCGCGTTGTTTGGCGCTAGCCCGTGATATGGATTTAAGCATCAGCGTGGTTCTGCCGTTACGCTGAACGGTGCGTCTTTCCAGTCCTGAGTCGATCACCACACCAATATCAGGAATGGTTAATGAGGTTTCTGCCACGTTGGTCGCAAGGATGACTTTTCGTAATCCGCTGCCATCGTCGCTATTGCCATCATAGCTATTGCCAGTATTGAGACCAGACAACGCAAGATCTCGCTCTTTATCACTCACCGAGGCATGCAATTTAACGACTTGGATATCTGGATTCTTTGCCAAGGCTTGCTCACATTGCACAATCTCTTTCTTACCCGGTAGGAAAACCAAGATATCGCCATGTGAGGCAATCAGTTGATGATTCACTTCTTCAGCGATGCGCTGCTCTAGATGTCGACTATCCGGCAGAGCTCTGGATTCATTCGCCCTGTGTTCAATTTCAACCTGATAAGTTCGCCCTTCACAACTGATTCGATTCGCATCCAAATAATCAGCAAGACGCTCACCCTCAATGGTTGCCGATGTGATGACTAAACGATGATTCGCTTTTTTCTTTAGGATCGCCACCAGCAAGTCGATATCCCAGCGTCTCTCATGGAATTCATCTACCACAATCACATCAAAGCCAGCGAGCCCATCTTCAGATAGCCAACGCAGCGCGATACCGGGCGTCACAAACACAACGTCCGTTTGCTCGTTGTATTCCGACTCTAGCTTGATCGCATAACCAACCTTTGAACCCAGCTGTTCACCTGATTGTTGCGCTAGATATTTCGCAAGTGACGTACACGCGATACGTCTCGGCTCCACCACCAAAACGCGTCCATGTTGTGATGCCCAAATTGGCAAGCGCGTTGATTTGCCCGATCCGGTTTCTGCTTCGACAACAAGATGAGAATGGGCGATCTGTTCATGGAAAACATTTTGATAAGAATCGATGGGAAGTTGAGACATAAAAAGGAAGCGTCGCGAAAAAGTGTGAGCAAAGTATAACGAATTATGGCGTTCAAATTCGATAAGTGTGGGACATGGGTAAGAATATCATTTTGTTTGCTAAGATCGGAGGGAAACTATTTACAATTGAATAACTAAACCGTTATCATTTTTCAGTTACCCTTTCTCCCATATTAGGCATCCAATGAACAACGATAAACGCCCTCTATATATCCCTTATGCTGGTCCTGCTCTACTTAGTACCCCTCTTTTAAACAAAGGCAGCGCATTCTCTGCTGAAGAGCGCAGTTCTTTCAACCTTGAAGGTTTGTTACCGGAAACAACCGAAACAATCCAGGAGCAAGTAGGACGTGCATACAAACAATATTGTAACTTCGAAAGTGATATGGATAAGCATATCTACCTTCGTAACATCCAAGACACTAATGAAACGCTTTTTTATCGTTTAGTTCAAAACCACATTTCTGAAATGATGCCTATCATTTACACGCCAACGGTTGGCGCAGCATGTGAGAACTTCTCAAATATTTACCGTCGTGGTCGTGGTCTGTTTATCTCTTACCCGAACCGCGATCGTATCGATGATCTACTGAATAATGCGACAAACCACAATGTTAAAGTTATCGTGGTTACGGATGGTGAGCGCATTCTTGGTTTGGGAGACCAAGGTATCGGTGGCATGGGTATTCCAATCGGTAAGCTAGCACTTTACACAGCGTGTGGCGGTATCAGCCCTGCTTACATGCTACCAATCGTACTTGATGTAGGTACAAATAACCCTCAACGTCTTGCAGACCCAATGTACATGGGCTGGCGTCACCCTCGTATCACAGGTGCTGACTACGATGCATTCGTTGAAGAGTTCATCCAAGCGGTTCAACGTCGTTGGCCTGATGCTCTAGTTCAGTTCGAAGATTTCGCACAAAAGAACGCAATGCCACTGCTTGAGCGTTACAAAGATCGCATCTGTTGTTTCAACGATGATATCCAAGGTACAGCAGCAGTAACGGTAGGTTCTCTACTTGCAGCATGTAAAGCAGCAAACAGCAAACTTTCAGACCAACGTATTACCTTCTTAGGTGCGGGTTCTGCGGGTTGTGGTATTGCTGAAGCTATCATTGCTCAAATGGTGTCTGAAGGTATCAGCGATGCACAAGCACGCTCTCAAGTTTACATGGTTGACCGTTGGGGTCTGCTACAGGAAGGCATGCAGAACCTGCTTGATTTCCAACAGCGCCTAGTTCAAACCAACGCGAATACTAAAGATTGGGAAAGCGATGGCACTGGCTTCTCACTACTAGACGTTGTTCGTCACGCAAAACCAACAGTATTGGTTGGTGTATCTGGTGCGCCGGGTCTGTTCAGCAAAGAAGTTATCAAAGAGATGAACCTTCACTGCGAACGCCCTATCGTGTTCCCACTGTCGAACCCAACTAGCCGTGTTGAAGCAACGCCAAACGACATCATTCGTTGGACTGATGGCCAAGCACTTGTAGCAACAGGTAGCCCATTTGAGCCAGTGGTTCACAACGGCACGACTTACCCAATCGCTCAGTGTAACAACAGCTACATCTTCCCAGGTATTGGCCTTGGTGTACTGGCTGTGAACGCTTCACGCATCACTGACGAAATGCTAATGGAATCGAGCCGTGCGCTTGCAACATGTTCTCCGCTAGCAATCAACGGTTCAGGCGCTCTACTTCCACCATTGGAAGAGATCCACACAGTATCTAAGAAGATCGCTTTTGCTGTTGGTAAGAAAGCGATTGAACAAGGTGTTGCACTAGAGATCACTGAAGAAGCACTACAACAAGCGATTGACCAGCACTTCTGGCAGCCGGTTTACCGTCGCTACAAGCGTACTGCATTCTAATAGAGCGTACTTGTTCTCAAATACCACTCTTACAAGAGCCTCTGCAATCGCAGAGGCTTTTTTCTTTACACTGTCTTGTCTTTTTAACTGATTTTTCTCATTTTTATTTGGTATTATCGAGCACTCAAAAATTAATGCCCAGTCAAGGACCATACCGAGAGTGAAATTCGATTCTCACATTTACCGTAGCTACCTATCAAAAGCTTACAAAAAACTGCAAGGTTTTCTGTTTGGCGCTTTCCTCGTGTTCTTAGTAGGCAGCGCTTCGGTTATTGCGATCGATTATTGGGTTTCATGGCAAGCAGAAGACCGCATCATTTACGATGTTGATGAAGTGCCTGAGCTTGAAGTTGCGGTGGTACTTGGCACCAGCAAGTATTTGGGTAGAACACTCAACGACTATTATAAGTATCGAATTGAAGCCGCGATTGAGCTCTTCGACCGTGAAAAAGTCGACCAGTTTCTGTTAAGTGGTGACAACGCTCATCGCTCTTACAATGAACCGTGGACGATGAAACGAGATTTGCTGAAAGCCGGTGTGCCTGATGAACGTATTAATCTCGATTATGCAGGGTTTAGGACATTAGACTCGATTGTTCGCGCTAAAAAGATCTTCGACACTGACAACTTCCTGATCATCACTCAGAAATTCCACTGTGAAAGAGCACTGTTTATCGCTAATTCTTACGATATTCATGCACAATGTTTAGCGGTTTCAGGTCCTACTCACCATTCAGGCACCTCTATCCGTTTACGTGAAGTTTTTGCGCGTACCAAAGCCTTCTTAGACTTGTATATTATGGGGACAACGCCAAAGTTCCTTGGACCTAAAGAGCCTATTCAACCGAGTCCAAAACCAGAATCATTTCCGATTCCAAACCCTATGACTGACCCCTCTGTAAACCCTGTTGTAGAGCCTACAACAAACCCTATTGCAGACCCAGCAGAGACGGATGTGTAGAAAACTACACATTTTGAATTTGTTGCCTCACATTTCCCCACTGTTACACAAAAACACACCAACACGCCTTTATTAACTTAAGTAACATTCTCCCAACAAAGTCTGACCCTACATCAAGCTATATACCTCGAAAATAATAAACACGGCTCAATGAAGTCGTGCACCAATAAAACGAGGATAACAAAAGGAGCGTCTTATGACGGCACTTGTTACTACACTGAAACACTGGTTGTTCACCCGCAACAGCATGATATTAATTGGTAATTTCATGTTATTTGCTCTGTTAATCAATACCCTCCCTTTCGAAACACAAGTCAATACTGGTCTGAGTATTCTCGTGTTTGTCGCCGTTTTATGGTTAACCGAAGCAATTCACGTCAGCATTACTGCTCTGCTCGTTCCACTCTTGGCCGTGCTGTTTGGTGTGTTCAACACATCGGCTGCATTGGCGAACTTCTCGAACCCAATCATCTTCCTATTCATGGGTGGTTTTGCCCTTGCTGCTGCGCTCAACAAGCAAGAGCTCGATAAGGCGATTGCCGACAAAGTACTGCTGATTGCAAAAGGCAGAATGTCGGTGGCAGTGTTCATGCTATTCGGTGTGAGTGCAGGTTTGTCGATGTGGATTTCGAACACAGCAACCACTGCAATGATGCTTCCCCTTGTTCTTGGCATCATGAACAAAGTTGACCAAAGTGAAGACCGCAACACGTACGTGTTCGTGCTGCTGGGTATCGCTTACTGTGCATCGATTGGTGGTATCGCGACTTTAGTGGGTAGCCCACCGAACGCAATCGCCGCTGCAGAAGTGGGTTTGAGCTTTACTGAGTGGATGGCGCTAGGTCTTCCAATCTCACTTATCTTGATGCCTATCGCGATGTTCATCCTTTACGTGATGACAAAGCCTAAGCTTGACCACAAATTCGAGCTAGACCACGCACCGGTAGAGTGGACGAACAGCAAAAAAATCACGCTCTCTATCTTCTTGCTAACGGTTACGCTTTGGATATTTGGTAAGCCAATTAATGCAATGATCGGCGGTTTCTCTAAGTTTGACAGCTTGGTAGCGATTGGTGCGATTGTACTATTAGGCGCTTCTAGAGCGGTTGAATGGAAAGATGTTGAGAAGACAACAGACTGGGGTGTATTAATCCTGTTCGGTGGCGGTATCTGTCTAAGTAACATTCTTAAAGCAACAGGCACCAGCGTATTCCTAGCACACTCACTAAGTGGCTTCTTGGAAACAGCAGGCGTTCTGCTAACGATTCTAGCGGTAGTTGCATTCGTAGTGTTCCTAACTGAATTCGCAAGTAACACAGCCAGTGCAGCGCTTCTGGTGCCAGTATTCGCAACCATCGCTGAAGCACTTGGTATGTCGCCAGTTATCTTGTCTGCACTGATCGCTGTTGCTGCGTCTTGTGCCTTCATGCTTCCTGTAGCAACACCACCAAATGCTATTGTGTTTGCCTCTGGTCATATCAAGCAGAAAGAGATGATGCGAATCGGTATGGTACTAAACCTAGTTTGTATCCTAGTACTGACACTGTTCGCTTGGATTTTCTGGTAAGCAATAAATGCTCCCCTAAACTGGCTGCAGTTCCCCCACTCAGCCAATATAAAAAGCCCGCTCAACATGAAACACACACTGAGCGGGCATCCAAAAAAACAATAAAACGCTTTTCCCTTTTGGTGGCTCTTCGCCACCTTTTTTGTTTCTAACCGCTAGCCTTCCAATATTCCAACTAACCAACTCACCAATGACTAAATTGCGCTCGGAACTAGATTGCACTTGGGACTAGACGCGTCCAACCCAACAGCAGCATAGATGCACACAGAACCCACACGACTGTTGCCAATGACAACGTCGACACCAAATTGTAGCGATAACTAAACACATAGACTGCACCAAGATAAGCCGCGTAAGGCACAAGCGAAAACAAGCCAAACAGTGCTGTGGTACGCAATTCCACCATGGTTTGTTCCGTGCCGACAATGTAGTGGGCAATCAAAGCAAAAGTAGGAAACAGAGGCACAAGGCCAGAGATATAAAAGCTCTTACTTTTCGACAACAGCGCAATCAATAAAACAGCCGCGGCACCAAGCAAGCATTTAAAGAACAGGGAAATCATTTCAATACGTTATCCAAACAAACCAACAAAAGGCTCTAGAGGGTAAACTCATATAGCACCCATAAAAACGCCACACGTCACATATGCACGTGTGGCTTATTAAGTAATCAAAACAATTTGCAGATTAGTGACTCAAGATCACCTGATTACGCCCTGAGTGTTTAGCTTGATAGAGCGCTTCATCGGCGCGAGCTATCGTCTCTGTCACTCTCTCTTGTTTCATCTCGGCGATACCAATACTGCAAGTAAGCGGGTCACCATGAACCCAAAGGTGCTGGCTAACCAATAATCGAATGCGCTCGGCTTTCATCTGCGCCTCTCCGGCTTCGGTCTCTGGACAGAAAACGATAAATTCTTCACCGCCCCAACGCACCAGTTTGTCGGTCGCACTGATAGAACTGCCTACAACCATGCTGAATTCACGCAGAATATGGTCACCCATTTGGTGTCCGTATTTGTCATTCACACTCTTGAAGTAGTCAATATCGAGATAGAGCATACTGAGCTTACCGTGGCCTTGCTTCACGTGCTGCGACTGCATCTTCAACCAATCACGAATTGCGTGTCGATTGAGGATCCCCGTTAACTCATCACGGTGCGCTTTCTCAGAGAATTCAAAGTTCTGCTCTCTCAATGCTCGGTTCACATTCTTTAAGTGATTGTGTCTCTTCTCGGCAATCACCATACGCTTTCTTGAACGATGTAATTCTGAAAGTAAGAACACAGTGCCCGTTCCGACCCAGATAAACAGCAAGATCAAGAACAAGCTTTCCGCAGAGATATACGAGCCTTCAAACTCAATGCTGCGAATAACAATTCGATGATGGCCTAGCTTCGCTCCAGATGCGGTAGCAAATTCGACCATATTCACGTTCGAATATTCAGGTGCCGAGTGCTCTAACGCCACATCATTATCGGCTAACCACCATGTCATCACTTGCAGGTTTTTGATCGGAATCTCAATCACACCACCATCGATTCCTGGAGAAAACTCCATCCCGTTGTACTTGTGTGTGTACTCGTCATCAGGAACAGAATAAGCAGGATTGTAGTTGCGTAGGTAAGTTCTCAAACGGCCACTAGAGTCCGCTTCCGCATGGTAATCAATATTCACTCTAAAGGTGTGATACTGGGAGAGATCAAGGCCTTCGGTAATGTCTGGATTAATACGAATCGACAGGCCGCAATAAGGCCAAGGATACTCCGACTCTTTAAGCTCACAGTCGAGAATATACTGCCCATTTTCATAGGATAATTGGGATGTACTGACGCCCCTATCAACTCGATCGCTGGTCGCGATAAATTCATATTTATCAGGGGTTATTGCTGTTATCACACGATTTCCGCTCACACGGTAATACTGAACAATGGCAAGCGTTGCGATAACGAGAAAGATAACAATCTTATGGATCCACTTCACGTCTAAGCTTCCGGCTTAATATCCCTATAGTTGGGATTTCACGATAAAAAACAAGTCAGATAAATTAGTGATCTTAATACCAATAAATCACTAAAAAACGTTATATCACGCCCGAACAAAATGTCATACTATATTTTTATGCATGTATTTGCTGTTGATTATTCACGGCGAGAATCAAGTAATATTGCGTATAAAAACAGGCTCTATTTGTTATACTCATCGCATAATCATCGTTAACCGTACTGCCTGCTCACAGCGCAATCGAGTCGACGAAATAATAATCAAAATACAACGAGTAATGTCATGTCTTTATTAGCAAAAGGAACACTCAAAAAGATGAGTGCTTCCCTTGATGGCGCGGTTACCTACCGTTTGCCCGTAGGCGAAGAGTTTGTAGAGCTAAACCCTCTGATTGGTAAAACCATCAACCTAACTCACACTGGCAACATTTTTTGTTGCTCATGTGGTAAGAAAACTAAGAAGAGCTACTCTCAAGGCCACTGTTTTGTGTGCATGAAAAAGCTAGCAAGCTGCGACATGTGCATCATGAAACCAGAGACTTGTCACTACGATGAAGGCACGTGTCGCGAGCCTCAATGGGGTGAAGAGAACTGCATGGTTGATCACTTCGTTTACCTATCGAACACGTCTAGCCTTAAGGTTGGTATCACGCGTCACACTCAAATCCCAACACGTTGGATTGACCAAGGTGCGACTCAAGGCCTACCTATCTTGAAGGTAAAAACTCGTCAGATTTCTGGCCTGATTGAAGTTGAATTGGCAAAACACATCGCAGACAAAACCAACTGGCGCACGCTGTTAAAAGGCGATGGCGACGATATGGAGTTGGTAGAGAAAGCCAAAGAACTGTTGCCATTGGTTGAGGATAAAATCCAAGAGATCAGAGCAAAATTTGGTGACGATGCTATCGAAATTCTGAGTGAGAACATCACTTCACTGAGCTACCCAGTTGAACAGCACCCAGTGAAGATTGTGTCGCACAACTTTGACAAGAACCCTGAGGTATCTGGTGTGCTGCAAGGCATTAAAGGTCAATACCTAATCTTAGATACGGGCGTAATTAACATTCGTAAATTTGGCTCTTACGAAGTTGAGGTTTCTGCATAATTTGTAGAACTTGAGCGCTTCTAATTGTTAGCGCTCTGTCGCGATAGCCAAAACAAAAATGCCCTGAAGCTCATTACTTCAGGGCATTTTTAATTAAAAACTGTGTTACGTATTATCAAGCTCTAAAGCACGACCACATCGCCACACACGCGATTCTTGCCAGCCGCTTTTGCACGATAAAGGGATTGGTCAGTCACATTCACAAGTGCATCGATAGAAACCGTTCCTTCACAAGCTCGGCTATCACTCACCCCGATACTCACACTCACATTAAAGCGAACGTGCTCATCAATCTTAAATTCGGTTTGATTAAACTGCTCTCGGATCTGGTCAGACACTTGACGCGAAACCTGAGGCGACGCATTTGGGATAAATACAATGAACTCTTCACCGCCCCATCGACCCGCGACACCGCCCACAGCCTCAACATTACGCTTGGTAATATCAGCCAGTGCGCAAATCACCTCGTCACCCACCATGTGCCCGTAGGTATCATTGATTGATTTGAAATCATCGATATCAAGCAGCATACACACTAAGTGAGTCTCAGAGACAAGGTGCTCTCTCAGCCACTCATAAATTGCCCTACGGTTAAGCAAATCGGTCATTTCATCGTAATTCGCTTGGTGAACTAACTGCCTTTCTAACATCACCTTCTGAGTCACGTCTTCGAGCACAACCTGAACCGCAGGCTGGCCTTTCCAAGTGATCGCATTATCGTAGATATTGAAGAAGCGATGAACACCATCTAAACCGATATTCTCGACCACATTGCTCATGCCTGAAGGTTCACCCGAAATCACCGACTGATAGCGTTGATAGATGCTTTCGACATTTTGCTTCGGTACCAAATCAAGGATAGAGTCTAGCTTCAAGGCTTGCTCAATCGACTCACCGCCCTGGAGTTTTACCCAAGATTGATTGACCATTAATGGCTTAAAATCTCGATGAACTAAGATGCCCTGACCAGATTGCATGATCATATCGTGGTACATCTTATCTTGCTCGCGCACCACGTTTTGTAGCTGAATCGCAGGAGAAAGGTCGATAACCGTCACTTGCAGTGCTGGTCTACCATGCCACTCAGTGACATGGTCGATAGAGAACACCGTGAACTCTCTGTCATGGCGATCAACATTGGTGTAAGTATGCACCTGCGGGTCGCGTTGACCACTGACGGTTTCAAGGTAATTTTGGTAGGCGAGAACGTGAAACTCTTCTGGAATGAGGTCCAGAAAGCTATCTATATTGGAAAGTAGTTCTTCGGGTGATTGGTATCCATAAATACGAGCATAATTAGCGTCAACACTAACCACATTCATATCTTGAATAGTTATTACACCGTACGTGGATTCGAAATTTATTGAAGACATTGCCAACTCCGTATTATAGCTATACTTCACGAACTGGAGCATAACAACACATCCTGCCAACGCTTCCACACAATCTATCACGCGCTAGGGACATTAATATGCCATCTAGTATATCGTACTGTTGCGGCCTTCTCTACAACTCAATCGCTAACACGAGTTAGTAAAAGTAGACAAGCATCTCAATCCCATTATTCGCGTCAAAAAACAGAAATAGATAACCTATACCAATGTAATCATTATCTTTTTCTATTTTTGGGTTAAATCTGATGAAAGAACCCGTGCACTACTCATTCCAATCAGAGAAATAAGAGACTAAGAAGTCGATAGCCAACCGTGCTCGCTGTGGAAGAAAGCGACGGTTCTGATAAACAATCCAGCTGCTTGTGCCCGCTCCCCAATACTCTTCTAACACAGGGACGAGTTTTCCATTGCTAAGGCCACCATTGAAGCTGCTTTTAGGTAGATAAACGATGCCAAGCCCCTCTTCGCAAGCTTTAAGTACCGCGCTTGAATTGTTACTTCTCCAACGGCCATGAACTCTTACCGCAGTTAGCGGATTTCCATCTTTCTCGAATAACCACTGGTCACTGTTAGCGATAATACAGCTGTGCAATTTAAGTTGTTCTGGATTCGCTGGCGCTCCAAACTCAGCAATGTAATCTTTGCTTGCTGCGGCGGCCATTGGGCGATCAACCAACTTTCTTGCCACCAGCCCCGAATCGTCTAATCGACCGTAGCGAATGGCGAAGTCGATACCATCCTCGATAAAGTTAACCATCTTGGTGTTGAAGTTCATTTCGATAGTCAGATCAGGGTGATCTTTAGCAAATTCCATCAGTGCTGCGGCAACATGGTTCTCTGCAAATGCACCTGCAGCACTGACACGTAAAGTACCGCTAAGTTGAGTTTGTTGAGACGTAACTTGTTCATTCGCCTGTTGCAGCCCAATCACTAAGTCTTTGCACTGTTGGTAATAAGTGTGGCCAGATTCAGTCAGGCTAACCATACGTGTTGAACGCGCAAGCAGAGCCACTCCCACTCTCTCTTCCAACCTTGAAACCTGCCGACTCACATGGCTGGTACTGCAACCTAACTGCTTGGCGGCCGCTGAAAAGCCGTGGCACTCAGCAACCGCAACAAATTCATTAATCCCTTCAAAGCTAACCATACTTAATATACTCGCATTCTATCTTTGCTATATAGCAACAATGTTTTGCCTGTTTAGCATATTATCACCTAATCGGTTTGGAACTAGTATTAGATACAACAAGACGCGATAGCTAAGTAACAACACGATACCTAGCGCTAAGCGTTAGCGCCTAACGAACAGCATCAGCGCTTAACGAAAAGCGTCAGTATCTAACTACAGGCATCGTTTCTAAATAAAAACAGCAGCTCAAAGGGATGAATCATGAAAAAAATACTAATTCCAGTAACGAACCACGCAACACTTGGCGATACAGACCAAGCTAACGGTACTTACGCTCCAGAACTTACCCACGCTCTGAAAGAGATCATGGCTGCTGGATATGAATACGACATCGCTTCTATCCATGGTGGCAAAGCCCCGCTCTACGGAACGGATATTGAGGGAGATGCAGTTAACGCTGATATCTTGGCGGATGATGACTTCCAAAACCGCATTAACAACACGATTCCAGTCAGCCAAATTAATGCAGAAAGCTACGACGCTATCTTCTACCCGGGTGGTTTTGGTCTGCTTTCAGACTTAGCAACCAATGAGCAGTTTGCTAGCATCGCAGCAAAGCATTATGAAGATGGTGGTATTGTCGCGGCGGTATGTCACGGCCCTGCAGCCCTACTTCCTATCTTACTGAGCAACGGCGAGAAGCTACTAAGCTCTAAATCGGTGACTGGCTTTACACGTGAAGAAGAGATCGACTTTGGTACGATCAACGACATTCCATTCCTACTGGAAGAGTCGCTTGCTCGTAGCGCTGCGCGTTTCAACAAGGTTCAACCTTGGCAAGAGCTTGTGATTGTTGATGAGCGAGTCATTACAGGCCAAAACCCGACTAGCGCACACGCAGTGGGTGTCGCCATTGTTGAGCAGCTTTCTTAGTCGAATCGCTGTTTTAATTAGGTCACTGGCGCTAACTACATAAGCGCGGTGAAACGAAAAAGAGCATACTTCCTACTCACTATTCATGAGAGAAGTATGCTCTTTTCTAATTCTGTCGCGATTAAGTGCTAGTGCCTTATTGCTAATAACTTCTGCTAATGGCTTCGCAAGATCCCTTCAAGCACATTGAACAGCAAATCGATCTCTTCAATCGAGTTGTAATGCATACAGCCAATACGCACCACGCCCTGCTCTTCGATACCCAACTGCTTCACCAAACCTAGCGCGTAGAAGTGTCCGTTCCATACACATATATTATGCTCACCCAACTTCTTAGCGATGAACTCTGGAGAATGGTTATCAAAGGTGATGGCGAACGTTGGTGTTCTCAGGTTCGAATCAAACTCTGTTTTACCATAAAGCTTCGCCCCTTCCAGATCGCCCAAGCGTTTTAGGAAGTACTCGCTCAGCAGGCTTTCATGCTTGTTATAAAGCGCGTAGCTTTGCTCTAAACGAGAACGCAGTGAATCTGTTGGCTCACCAAACTGTGCTAAGTAATCCACCGCCGCAATCACACCTGCAAGGCCTTCGAAACTTTGTGTTCCTGTCTCAAATCGACCAGGGCCAATGTTAGTGGCAGGCTCTACCTTGTATGGCTTTAACGTGTGCAGCCATTGAGGTGCAATGTAAGCAATGCCCACATGCGGGCCGAAGAACTTATAAGCCGAGCACGCTAAGAAATCACAATGCAGTTGTTGAACATCGATCAAGTGATGAGGAGCATAATGAACCGCATCAACATAAACCTGAGCCCCGTGCTGATGTGCAAGTTCGATGACCTTCGCCATATCAACAATCGAACCTGTGGTGTTCGAAGCAAACGTCACAGCAACAAGCTTGGTCTTCTCATTTAACAGAGACTCAAAGTGCGCCATGTCTAGGCTGCAATCCGACTCGTCGACACGAACTTGGCGAACAATCGCGCCTTTGTCGTCTGCCGCTTGCTGCCAGCTTGATACATTCGAATAATGGTCTAACGCAGTGACGATAACTTCATCGCCCTCTTTCCAATCTCGGCTGATTGCACGGCTAAGCTGGAAGGTCAGTGAGGTCATGTTCGCACCGAACACAACGTTGCCAGAAGACTCAGCATTGAGTAGCGCTTGTGCCGCTTCTCGCGCTTGCTGCATTAAACCTGTGGTCTTTTGGCTAGAAAAGTAATGTCCGCCTAGGTTTGAATTAAAGTGCCCGAGGTATTCCGTCATGGATGCTAAAACATTTTCAGGAACCTGAGAGCCACCCGGTCCATCAAAAAAGGTCACCGGCTTACCGTTATGGTATTGGCCTAGCGCGCTAAACTGCTGGCGCACATCATTAAGAGTGAAGGACATTGCGCGCATCCTTAGCCGTTAGAACAAACACATCCATATAGCCCATCTCATCGTGGTCTATGGTACGAATCGGCTGTGCGTTGTGCCAAAGCTTGCTGTCGGCCAGCATTGCGACTTCACCGTCTTCAAGCACTTTTCTAAAGAATGGCGCTTCATGAGAATCTTGGTACAGCATGATCTCGCCGCCCACAATGTTATGACGGTTAACACCAATTAAAGCGATGTGGTCGAAGCCATCTTGGTGAACACCTTCTGGCGCAACCTGTGTCTCTTCAAAAATGGCTGCAATACGAATTTGGTGGATTTCGATTTCTTGTCCGTCTTCAAGCCCATTGGTTTCAATAAACAGCTCACACATCTCTTGCATGCCTTCGCTGCTTAGGATTGGTGCTTCAATTGGCTCGAATTGGCGAACAACGTCACCTTGAAAGTGATTAATGTCTTCAGACTGAACAAAGTTATGTTTGTCTAGCTCTACGACTTGTCCATTACTGAATTGAACCACCGAGTACCTTCTCAATCGAAACTGACCATCCGCATGCTCTGTGCTTGGAAGCTTAGAGAATGACGGTGACAACTCCTCAACTGCGTGGTTACTGAGGTGGGTAATATGTAGGGTATTTTCGTGAGCATGTAACATCATCGACTCCTTAATGATTGTTAATTAACTTTCGATATTTAACGTTTTGTTTACATAAAGGATACTTGAAGATCTTGCCAAATCAACATTAAACAATCATTTATCCCGTCAGATTTAATAATTAAGACACTAAATCTAACCTGAAATCCAAAAGCAGTGTATAACACCAGAATAAAAGATGACCAACTCTTAAAACTAGCACACTCCACTAGCTAGTTATAAATCCCTACAAATTTAGATTTAACGATATTATTAACTAGCAAGTGATGTTTCATATTGTGTCAGCCCTTTCGCTTCAATACGCCAGCCTCCTTGCATGAGTTCAGGCATCATACTCGTCATCATTCATTTCTATGCTTTTGCACAGCGAAATACGACCTACCTATCAATTGCCAAGCTATTGATTATTTACACAACAAACTGAAATTGGTTAATTTATGAGTACGCCAGAATCCACACGCCTTTGCTTGCGCGTCTGGAACAGGTCGAGTTCGGGGGGAACTCGGCCGCCCCAAAGGTTTACTTCTTTTAATGGAGAATTGAGTATTCTTCCAATCTGGAAAGTGCTCTTAATTAAATGCGCGGGTAGGGTTTACTCAGTGTTTTCTTACGGCGAGAACATGAAGCGTTTGAAATCGACTATAGCGATGGACGTAACTTTGAGATCATCTGCAGGCACAAGCGTGTTTGATAAAGCGCGCCGATAACGGTGCGCTTTGCCTTTACTATTACTTCTTCTCAGACTGAGGCAACGTCAGATCAATTAGAATATGATATATAGAGATTTCTTTACCGCCACGAAATCTTGACTCTACAGTACAAAAATACTCAGAACCACGATCAAGCCTTTTTAGCTGATGACTTTGGGTATTTATAACATCAAACCCATTGTATTGTTCGCTTTTGATATGCTCACAATAATCATTAACTTTTGTACTGAATTTCTCGAAATAGCAATAAGATACGATAAAAACTGGAGATACGCTTTCACGGTCATATTTAGTGATTTTATTAAGATGTTTGTTTATCACGGTTTTATCAATGGATGTAAGATTCAATGCTTCAAATATTGATATAGATGAACTTTGAGAATCACGGATTAAACCATCAGTTTCACCTACATTTTTATTACTCTCAGCAGAACCTATGCGTGCTTGATCAGATAACTCAATTGAAAAACTAGACATTTTTTGATTAAAAAGAGATGCAAACCAGTCATTGATAGAATTTTCATCTTTATTATTGATTAACTTCTCTAAATTTCTCCCTCTCTTTAATATTTCCTTTAAGCAAGAAAAAACTTGATTGTAGAGAAAATCTTCCATTCTAGTTTCAGAATCATTTGAGACTATCTTAGCTAAGTCAGATATAGGTTTTCTAATTATTTCATTATAAATCATTCTAAGTTCATCATTAGATTTGTTAGAAAATAAAACTTGACTTTTTATCTTCTCAATTTGTAGTGAGCTTGTAGAGTTCTCAATTTCAATTTCAATCTCTGTAATCTCTTGCTCCAACGCCTGATCGTTTAACTCAACTGAATGATATTTTTTATAGTCTTCGAGAAGTTTCAGTGCTGATTTGAAGTTATCCTTTGCACGAAGCGATTTGCAATATGTAATCGTAATTGAACGATAAAATTTTTCTGACCGAACTAACTTTGAACATTCAGCATCTACTTCATTGAAGTTACCTGAAAGCAACAGAGCATGTAGATAATCTGACTTATTTTTTAATGACAAGGTGTCAATATTAAAGTTCTCTTGGCTTGCTTTGTATTCTTTAATTAATATTCTATAATTATCATTATCAGACTTGCTTTTGATCAACTCCTGAAGTTTTGAAGTGAATACAAGATGAGAAAACATAGAAGATTTGTGTTCTTTGTATAACTGTTCAAATATTTGTTTTGAATTTTCAGGCTCATCATTTAACTTAATCAAACCAACTATATATCGTCTGAATAAATCTACTTCTTTGTGCCAATCGTTTTTATTATCTTGGTAAGGTTTTTTCTGCTCTAAATCAGGTTGAGATATTTCATTGATTAGTTTGGTTTTATCTTCACATGAATCAGAAGAGTAAAATATCCTTAAAATTTTGTATTTATAATCGAAAACAGACCATTGTTCTATCGTTTCTTTGAATCGTTTATCCTGTCTCCAAGGATGATTCTCTATAAATTCGTTAGCGGCGGTTAATGCCACGTTAGCTATGTCTAGTTTATTTTCTTCTAATGCCAACAGAAACGATTTTTCAATGTCAGGTAAATTATTTTTATCTAATTCCCAGTTGTTACGATGTTCAACTTTCTCTGCTACCTTATTTCTTCTTTCTTGCTTAGATGCGTTAGAGTATAGAGACATCATCGCATCTAATGGTGCATGCTCTGAAATGCACAACATGATTTCGTCAAATGCAGCTTCATCGAAGTCGTTAATTACTTTGGTAAACTTAGACCATAAATCGTACTTCTCACCAGAGAAATGATTTATAAAAACAGGGATTTCAACATCTTCTGACTCGAAACCGACACTTTTTACTATATCTAATAATACTCTTTGAATTTTATTCTTGTTCGCATTTGATAGAGAATGTAAGTTAATGAGAACTTGAATATAGGATCTAATCGATTGCATATAATAAATTGAATTTTTATTATCTTCGAAGAAGAATCCTTTAACTAGTTCTCTGATGGATGGTTTTAAGTTGATAAAGCTATCTATTACGCTTTCATTATTACATACTTCCCAATTAAGGCTGTCATAAAAATCATCAGAGTTCAAACAATGAGAGTCATGATTTAGGCTAAAATTAAAATACTTTTCATACTCAATATAAATCTCTTCACTTAGTATTAATGATATATCTCCCAGTTTATTTCCATGTAAACTAACAGATATATCGGCAAACAAGAATAATAAGTAAATTGTATAGCAAGGCCAAGTACCAGATACATCCATATTTTTTAAATTCTGGATCAAAGCCGCTGATACTTTTGTAAACTCTTCAGGGGATAGTTTATTTACAATATTTTCAACTAAAACCTTTTCGAATTGATTACTATCTCTACTATCTCCAACGTAATCTTTAGCAAACGAAATAATAAGTGATGAAAGTTCGTATTCTTTGTTATGGGTCATTGAAACTTTAATTATCGCATCTGCTAATATCTTAGATATATTTGATTTTACTTCTATGAAAGAAACTTCATTAGAGTGATATTTTCTTTTTACCTTTTTTATTAAATTTAATGTTCCAACTTCAAAGTAATTTTCTCGAGATAGCAGATAGAGATCATAAGTGTTGTCTTTTAGATAGTTGGGGATTACATTTATTAAGTAGTGTCTAAGAGTTTCATTTTTTTGAGACTCACCGAGTAGATACTCGGTGTATTCTTTACTTATAACCTTCTGATAGTCGAAGAGTAAATCATTTCTAACTATAAACAATAATGCCGACATGATTTCATCGTCAAAAAACATTAAGTGGTTGAGATGATTTCCCAAATTAACTAACTCTAAGTTATTCCTGAACTTGTTTTTATTATTTAGGTTGTATAAACTTCGAACTTCATCAATAGTCAAAGAAGTACGCGTGGTGGTATCTCTATTAGTATTTGATGTATCAGATTCAGGACCTAAATTAAAGTTAATATGAGTAGTGGTTGCTATGAGGTTTGCATCTAAATATCTATGTGACCGTAATATATTCTGAAATTTCCCAAACGAATATTTAAGTAATTCAGAGTTATTAATTATATCAATACATATTTCAGAAAATATTTTTCTTTCTTCAATGGAGAGCGTTGATAAGCTTGGTGGTGAAACTAAATCAGAAAATAAAATCTTTACATTATTATGCCTATTCAAGAATTCGCTTCGATTAGTTGAATTGATGATTTTTTTCCAATAATACTTAGATACTAATGTTTTGATACCTCTATCTTCTGATGAAAATTCGATATGATGATAATCAGATTCTTCAGAAACATTTAGAGTGCATTTTTTAAACTGGTAGTCGGCAGGAACAATAGTTGAATACACTTCCTTATCAATACCTAGTTTTACGGTTTGGAAATCATCTCTTGAGTAAACTATATCTTTTAATGAACGAGCAAAAGATAGTAAGGGTTTGATGGTTTCGTGTATATATTCATCGTGACGACTACTAGGCAGCATTGCACTAACTCTAAGCCAGTCGTGTTCGAAAAAGATAATACCCAGCTCTTCTAGCAAATCAAAGTCAAAGTTTTCAGCTATGTACCTGTCACTACCATCTATTGTCTTCCAACTAACTTCTCCTGAATGCAACTTTTTTACAAACTCACGAGTCAATTTCGGGCTTTTTAACTTCATGTTTAAGAGTAACTCAGAAACATAGTTTGCTTCAGTATGAGCGACAATATCAAAAATTGGAATATTGGTATTATGCTGTTGATATTGATCAAGGTCTGCTAGAAGCTCGTTTAGTTCTTTGAGCGGTAATTGGTTGTTCTGATACATAGCACTTTCCACTAACACAAGATGTTGATATACATACAGTATCTTACTATGTATATACAATTACTCCAATGTTCTGATTTGGTTTTATCCAATAGTGTGTAGAGCCTACAAGGTCTCTACACACTAAAACATACAAGCTTCTTCAAGGTCGATTTCAAAATCAACGGGCGGTAGGTTTGCTAGATGCTTGTTCGTAGCATTCAGTAGTTCGACCTTCGCGGACTTCCCTACTTCGTTTGTGTAGATAGTCGCTAGATAAAGTTTGTCTGAACGGTGGAATGCGGCGTGAAAGCTCACTTCTTTGTTTAACAAGCTGGCTAGCAATGGTTTGGTTACCGGAATGTAAGCCCACTTAATGCACTGGCCGTTGTCATAGTCCCCACTCCAATACACCATAAACCTTTGGGTGTTTTCATTCTTAACCGAGAAACACTTCGGTCCTAAGACGTCTTGATACACTTCCAGTAGTTCCAATTTACCTAGCTGTGTGCCTGTTGGGAGTAAGTTCATTGCTCGTTCCTCATGTTTCTAACGTTGCTATCAAACATTGCGAATAATCTTACAATTAAATACTGTTTTTATATACAGTTATCTGAGCGTATTTTGATATGGCAATAAGAAATCGATAACGAAGCAGCACGAACCCTTGAAGAACACAGTGCTTTCACTGATCTTTCAGCCACGAAAACGTTTGTCTCGATTAAGTTCTAAACTATAACGATTAATTACACTTCAGCCCTTGTTTACACTTTTATTGCCTCCATATTTTCCATACAATCCTAAGCGATTATAAATAAAAACAAATTCAATTTCGGAGTCCTCATGAGCGACGTAAAGCACTGTAATTTATTGATTCTTGGTTCTGGCCCTGCTGGCTATACAGCTGCAGTTTACGCTGCTCGTGCAAACCTAAACCCAGTTCTGGTTACTGGTATGCAGCAAGGTGGTCAGCTTACAACCACAACAGAAGTGGAAAACTGGCCGGGTGATGCGGAAGGTTTAACGGGTCCAGCTCTAATGGATCGCATGAAAGAGCACGCAGAGCGCTTTGAAACAGAGATCCTGTTCGACCACATTAACGAAGTAGACCTTTCAAACCGCCCTTTCCGTCTTAAAGGCGATTCTGGCGAGTACACATGTGATGCGTTGATCATCTCAACAGGCGCATCAGCTAAGTACCTAGGTTTAGAGTCTGAAGAAGCATTCAAAGGCCGCGGCGTTTCTGCTTGTGCAACGTGTGATGGTTTCTTCTACCGCAACCAGAAAGTAGCGGTTGTGGGTGGCGGTAACACGGCTGTTGAAGAAGCACTTTACCTATCTAACATCGCGTCTGAAGTTCACCTAGTTCACCGCCGTGACACGTTCCGCGCTGAAAAGATTCTTGTTAAGCGTTTAATGGACAAAGTAGAGAACGGCAACATTGTTCTTCACACTGACCGCACACTAGACGAAGTTCTTGGCGACGACATGGGCGTAACTGGCGTTCGTATTAAAGATACTCAGTCTGATAAGACAGAAGATATCGAAGTAATGGGCGCGTTCATTGCTATCGGTCACCAACCGAACACTGAAATCTTCAAAGGCCAAGTTGATATGAAAGATGACTACATCATCGTTCAGTCTGGTCTTGAAGGTAACGCGACGCAAACAAGCATCCCTGGCGTATTTGCTGCGGGTGATGTAATGGACCACAACTACCGCCAAGCAATCACTTCTGCTGGTACAGGTTGTATGGCTGCACTGGATGCTGAACGCTTCCTAGATGGCCTTAACGATAAGTAAATCTGAGATTGCAGATTTGATTATCGGTGCTCTCGCCTCAGTAGATGCAGGGCGTCATCACATTTTGTTGTAAATCCCTAAAGCCCAGTGGTATATCCACTGGGCTTTCTTTTGTATACTAGCCGCCCTCAACAAATAATAATTATCATTAAGCCTTCATAATGGATAAGAAAAAACAACGCAGCTTGAACAAGTGGCTTAAGCAACAGAGTAAGTTAGCGAAACGCTGGCTTATGATTGCGATTAGCCTTGGCGTACTTTCAAGCGTGTTTTTAATTGCTCAAGCAGCTCTTCTCGCCTCTATTCTTCACCAGCTGATCATCGAGAATGTCGATAAGTCTGAACTGGTTGGTCATTTTGCTGGCTTGGCACTTTCGGTCGTTGGCCGTGCGGGCTGTACATGGGGTCGTGAAATCGCAGGTTATCGCTGTGGTGAACAGATCCGTGTTTACATTAGGCAGCTCATTCTCGATAAGTTACGCGAACTTGGTCCTGCTTACATCAAAGGTAAGCCTGCAGGTACGTGGGCAACCTTGTTGCTAGAACAAGTTGAAGACATGCAAGACTTCTTCTCTCGTTACTTACCTCAGATGTCTTTGTCGGTAATGATTCCGTTCATTATTTTAGTCGTGGTGTTCCCAGTAAACTGGGCAGCTGGCCTTATCTTCTTGCTGACTGCGCCACTGGTACCGATGTTCATGGCACTTGTAGGTATGAAAGCGGCCGATGCAAACCGTAAAAACTTCAAAGCGCTTCAGCGTCTTTCAGGTCACTTTTACGACCGTTTGCAATCCATGACAACGATTCGTCTTTTCGACCGTACTAGCGCTGAAACAGAAGTATTGAAAGGTGCATCTGAGGTGTTCAGAACGCGCACCATGGATGTGTTGAAGATCGCTTTCTTGTCTTCTGCTGTACTTGAGTTCTTCACATCTATCTCTATTGCGATGACAGCGGTTTACTTTGGTTTCACTTACATCGGCGAGCTTAACTTCGGTCACTACGGCGTTGGTATTACGCTATTCGCTGGTTTGTTTATCCTTATCTTGGCACCTGAGTTTTACCAGCCTCTGCGCGACTTAGGTACGTTCTACCACGCGAAGCAACAAGCGGTGGGTGCTGCCGAGAGTATTGTTGAGTTCCTAGAAACCGACATCACTAAGGTTAAATCAGGTGACACGCAACTAGACCCAGCTCAAGGCATCAATATTGAGGCTCAAGATCTGAAAGTGTTGAGTCCTGAAGGTGTTCAACTGGTTGGCCCTATCTCGTTTGCACTGAATACTCGCCAGTCGACTGCATTAGTTGGTCCAAGTGGTGCGGGTAAAACAAGTTTGATTAATGCCATTCTTGGTTTCATGCCTTATGAAGGAAGCTTGAAAATCAATGGCGTCGAACTGCGTGATTTAGACTTGGCATCTTGGCGTAAGACGATCAGTTGGGTTGGTCAAAACCCATTGTTGCTTCACGGCAGCATTCGTGACAACGTCACTCTAGGGAAGCAAGATATCACTGACCAAACTGTTCAAAACGCACTAGAGCAATCTTTTGCTAACGAATTTGTCAGCGAACATGGCTTGGATTACATGATTTCTGATCGTTCAGGTGGCCTATCTGTTGGTCAATCTCAGCGTTTAGCTTTGGCTCGTGCAATGATTCAAGACGGCCAATTCTGGTTATTAGATGAACCCACTGCCAGCCTAGATACTCGCAGTGAACAGCTCGTGATGAAAGGCATTAACAGCAACATCGAAAGTCGCACTGCCCTGCTTGTGACGCACCAACTTGCTCCTCTTCAATCGGTCGATAACATTCTGGTTATGCGCGATGGTGGTCTTGTGGAACAAGGTCATTACTCTCAGCTTTCGACTGCGGGTGGTTTATTCGAAGAGATGCTTAACGCGAACTTAGCTCAACAAGACAATAAGGGTAATTTAGATGCGTGATTTACTGCCTTACCTGAAACTCTATAAAAAGCATTGGTTTGGCCTATCGCTAGGCATGCTATTGGCTTTTGCTACTCTGTCGGCTTCTATCGGCTTGTTAACGCTATCGGGTTGGTTCATTTCAGCTTCTGCGGTTGCTGGCCTTACGATTGCGCGTGAAACCTTCAACTACATGCTGCCGGGTGGCGGTGTACGTGGTTTGGCAATGAGCCGTACTGCGGGTCGTTGGGGTGAACGTGTTGTGAGCCACAATGCGACATTCAAGCTTCTGACTGATCTGCGTATCTTCTTCTTCAAGAAGCTGGCTCCGCTGATCCCAGGTCGTATTTCAAACCTACGTGACGCCGACCTACTGAACCGCTTGGTTGCTGACGTCGACGCAATGGACCACGTTTACTTACGCTTAGTAAGCCCAGTGACGGTTGGTGTGTTGGGTATCTTCTTCCTGACTCTGTTCTTGATGTGGTTCGATAGTTCGCTTGGTTTAATCTTAGGTTCTATCCTTCTGATCATGCTGTTGGTTTGGCCTATCTTGTTCTACAAGCTGGGTAAACGTAACGGCGGTGAGCTTACACAGAACAAAGCGGATCTTCGTGTTACAACGCTAGATTGGATTGAAGGCTACAGCGAACTGACTCTGTTCGGTGCGGAAGAGCGTTACCGTAATGCGATTCTAGAAACACAACACAAGCTGATGGCGAATCAGTTTGTAAACGCTAACCTAACCGGTATGGCTTCAGCAGCATTAATGCTGTTCAACGGTTTGACGCTTGTTCTTATGCTTTGGCTTGCGGCTGATGGTGTTGGCGGCAATGCTCCAGACCCGTTCATCGCGCTAATGGCGTTCGCTACTATGGCAAGTTTTGAATTGTTGATGCCAATCGCAGGCGCGTTCCAGCATTTAGGTCAAACTCTGTCTTCTGCTCGTCGCTTGAATGAAGTGATTCTTTCTGAGCCTGAAGTTCAGTTCGCTGAAGAGAAGCTCGACATCAACAAGCCGCTGGATATTACGTTCTCAAACGTAACGTTCAACTACCCTGATTCTGAACGCAGTGTTCTGAACGCTGTCGACCTAACGATCCCTGCTACGAATAAAGTTGCGATTGTGGGTCAAACGGGTTCTGGTAAATCGACTCTGATTCAGCTTCTAACTCGCTACTGGGATCCGAAAAAGGGTTACATCTCTATCGCGGGTATTGAGCTGACACAATGGAACGAGTCACAACTGCGTGAATCTATCAGTGTGGTAAGCCAGCGTGTCGATATCTTAAATGGCACGTTACGCGACAACTTGTTGATTGCAAAACCAGATGCCAATGATGATCACCTAGCTAACATCCTTAAAGACGTTGGCCTAGAGAAGCTGCTTGAGAATACTGCTCTTGATAGCTGGTTAGGTGACGGTGGTCGTCAACTGTCTGGTGGTGAGAAGCGCCGTATTGGCATCGCTCGTGCGATTCTTCATGATGCCCCTATCCTGCTTCTTGATGAGCCTACAGAAGGCTTAGATAAGCAAACTGAGCAGAGCATCATGGCACTGTTCGAGCAGCACTTTGAAGGCAAGACGGTTATCTTCATTACGCACCGTTTGATTGGTCTGGAATCGATGGATTCTATCGTTCTGATTGAACAAGGCGAGATTGTAGAAAACGGTTCTCACGAGACACTGTTGAACGAAGAAGGACGTTATTTCCAACTTCGTCAGGCAATCTAGCGCCTTCATAGGTTCTACTTAAGCTGTAAAGAAAACCATTCAAAGCCCGAACTCATGCTCGGGCTTTTTGTTGCCTGTCGATTTTGTTCCATCTAAAAACATTCCACCTTCCCCTTAGACTCGCCACGACACTCACGCCTCATCGAGCACAAAATAGCCCCCAAGCAATATTCAAATCATAAACTTAAGCAAGGCTGAGTGAATCCGTTACTTTTTAAACCATAAAGCTAAAAACACACCAAAATCACACATTATCAAACCGTGTACTTTCGGTTATTACTTAAACAATCCAATAGATAAAAATATCAGCACAAACACCAGCACCGTTGCTAATCAGGAGTTAAACGTTGAAACGTATTTATCTAGCAGGACCAGAAGTATTTTTAAGTGACGCCGTCTCTATCGGTGATCAAAAGAAGAAGATTTGTGAAGCGTATGGGTTCGAGGGTATTTTTCCGCTCGACAATATTTTAGAGTTGAATGAACCTAGCCCGCAGCAAAACGGCTTGAAGATTGGCCGAGCAAACGAAGAGTTGATTGAAAGCTGTGATGTGGTGATTGCTAACATGACCCCTTTCAGAGGCGCAAGCTGCGATGTGGGCACAGCCTATGAGATGGGCTTTGGTAAAGCGCTGGGTAAAACGGTACTTGCTTATACCAACAACTCCGATCTTTTCTTAAAACGAAACCTAGACCAATTGCCAAACGCAAAACAAGTAGACGACCAAACCTATGTAGATGGCATCGGCATGACCCTAGAAAACTTTGGTTTAGTGGACAACCTAATGCTTGATAATTCAGTGTCAGGGCCGATTGAACTAGAAAACGTCACCATGTTTTATGACCAAACGGATGTGTATCGTAACCTGCGTGCGTTTATCCGTTGCCTCGAACAGCTAAAAAGTAACGTTAAGGCAGCATAAACCGCAAGCCAAGTAGACTGACTATGATTCTCCCGGCATCCTCACAATGTTGGGAGACTTATATTAACTCTAAGATATTAACGCTAAGGAAGAAATATGAACGAGACTTGCATGATGTCTCTGACAAGAGACGAAATAGCAGAGGGCAAAGACTATGATGCAATCAAAGCATCCTTCGATGATTTATGGTCTTCGATTGACTCAAACGAAAACGCCAACGTTAGTATTTGTACCAGTGAAGGGACTTGTCTTTTTGTGGATCGAAAACACCAGTTGTACAACATCCAGCTAGGCGTTGATCAGAACGAAGAATATCTATCATGCAGAGTTAATCAGGCTGGCCTTGAAGAGGTTGAGAGATTTCTCCATGCCTATTGCACGTACAGCAAAAGCCAATTGATTCAGTTAATCAAAGAACACAATTCAGAAAGCAATTCAGAAAGCGAGCTGTAATCATCGATTGGAATACTGATAGCCCTCCCCTCCTAAACTATTCTTTTCAAAGTCATTCAAATAGCGTTCAATCCTATCGATTTCACGTGCTAAAAAGCTAACCTCCCACACGAGAGGTTAGTGAACTAAAAGCAAAGGCAGTTCAGTTAAGGGAAATCTAAAAATTGTCTATTTTTAAACGCTGTTCTATCACTCAGCGAGTTAAGTACTACTACTCGTGACTCTTGTTTTCTTACTCAGATAAGTATTTAGCCGAAACTTCTCATCGGGCTTTGTCTCACCTTGTTTCATTAGGTTTACTGGGTATGGCTTAGGAAGATCTAAGTAATAGCCCTGATAATAATCAGCCCCATATCGACCCGCAGTCTGATAATTTTCGACATTTTCAATACCCTCAAAGATCACCTTGATGCCTTGCAGGCTAGTGATGGTATTCAGCTCTTCAAGCAGGTTGTTCTCTATTGATTCGCTCATACCAAATTCGATCAACATCTCTCTGCTGACTTTGATGTAGTTGGGCTGCACGATCGCCATGCGGCTATAACCAGACCAACCCGTACCAAAGTCGTCTAGTGCAAACGATATACCAATACTCTTCAGGTACTCTGTGCCTTTATGTAAGCTCTCGATATCCGCTAATGGGCAGTAATCTTCGACAATTTCTACGACTATCTGACTGAGGTCGACCTGCTCTTCTACGATTAACGGAAGGTATAAATTGTTTAAATCATGCCCGTGTGAAAAGTATTTAAAGAAACAAGGTGTCACATTGAGGAATAACTTGGTATCACGATCGTAGATGCTCGATTGCCTAAAGTTTCTTAAATGCATGATGTTCAGAAAGAACTTAAACCTGAACTCTGATTTTTCACCAAAGCCCTCGAGTATTTTAAAGAACCTCTTGATGTTAACTTTTTCACCTTGCATCTCAATCCGGCAAAGCGCTTCATAGCCAAACACACTCTGAGAATCATCACTAATGGATTGAAATACACTGTGTACTTTGAATCCAAGTATGGTCATCTCATATCGACTGTTCTCTGAATTCCACTCAAGCATAAGAGAGCCTCACTTGGCTTGGTTAGAACAGCACAGAGGCTGAATTGAATCCAATAAGATGGCTTCTGCCTCTTCTAACTCCATATTACGAGCAAATGTGAGCTCTTCAGAAACCAGCTCTTTAATATGGTCAGCTAAGATTTGGCGATCATCGGTTGAGATTTTTTTGCTCTGTAAATGGCACAGGCGCACCAATAAACCGATCACATCTAACCCTTTTGATTCCACGCAAGCGAGTTGTTTATACTCTTCAATGCTGCCTAGAATACGTGTAACACTTTCTTTAGAAACAACTTTCATTTCCACTCCCAAAAACAAACAACACGATTGATTATCCCTTTTTCTGTTGATGCTCTATCCGTGAATAAGTTTTTAATGTTACTTACGCCCTTCTCAAACCACATCATTCAAAAATAATGAAAAACACACCAAATCTACATTCCACACATTTTTCAAACGAACTGGATTTTTGATAGCCAAAGCGATGAAAAAAAATAGAATCGACAGCAAATAGGTTAGGCGCAATAACGACAACAATAATTAATTTTTGAGAAGTAGAATGAATAATGATAATTCACTTGTAATTAATGATGAGTTACATATAAACCTTAGCGATCGTTCAATAATGAACATTGAAAATAAAACCTTAATCAAATTAAGGCCAAAGCCCTTTCGCGTTTTACTCTACCTTCATACCCACAGTGGCCTTTGTATTAGTAAGGATGAGCTATTTAATGAATGTTGGAATGGCGCAGTGGTATCCGATCAATCTCTTACCAATACAATAAGTACGCTAAGAAAAGCACTGAGCACACTTGAAATAAAGAACGTAAAACTCACCACAGTAAGTAAAGCTGGCTACTTACTTGAGAACGTAGTGCTTGAAGAAACTACAAATATTGTGGTTCCTGCCGACAAGGTTACTGAATATTTAGAGGTTGAAGTTGAAGCTGAGGCTGACGTTAAGGCCGATGTAAAAGTCGAAGCATTACCCCTTATTGAAGTGCGCGCGATAACAGAAGTCCCAACCAAAAGTAATGAAAAACTGGCTTATCTGAGAAAGGTAATGATGTTGTTATTGGCTATTACTTCCCTCTCACTCATCAGAGGCTGCTATAACACCAATAATATTAATAAGAACATGAATCAGCGTTTGGTCTCTACCGAGAATATTTCATACAACCTTGTTGATCATACGGGAATATTAGATCTTGATAACGTTGAAGGAATAATAAGATTCAACTCATACAAAGACTGTAAGGCGCGTCATATTGATATAACCGTAACTAAAAATGATGATGGCGTCTTCGAAACAGACTTCTCAATCATTTATCGAAATAAAGCTCATAATTACTTACATTCTTACAAAGTAAGAAATGACAATTCGGAAGTTAGAATAATACAGATTTCTAAGATTCTCAGTTTGTGTAAACTGTCTTTTTAATCAATAAGTCAATAGTGAGTCGTCCATCGATATTAGCAGGTTAATTCAGTTGCTATTCGCGTATTACATCGATTGGTGTAATTTTCATTATCTATTTGTTTGAACAAAACCCGAGTAACTCAGATAGAGTTCGCTCCGCTTTGAAACTGAGCTTAATTAAACAAATTCAAGAGACTAAACATGAAAAAAACGCTAATCACGCTAGCTGCACTATTTCTTACATCAACCGTTAGCGCTGCGGACTACTTAACCACCAGCGAAACGGCTCCTACAGGGAAAGACAATACGCTGACTTTATACTATGAGACGACTTTCAACCTAGTTGGTAACAGCCTGTCTGTGGGTGATTACCTGCCATCGGTTACGTTAATGACAAACCAAAATCATCCATACGACACGACAGCGAAAACGGATAAGGTCCGTATTTTTAGCGTACTAGCGTCTATTGATACACCAGTATGTAACCAACAGGCTCAGGACCTTTCGAACTTCGTCAAAGCAAACCCTGAACTCACCAATAATATTGAATTCATTGGTTTGAGCGCAGACACCACGTTCGCACTTGATCGATTCAAGAAAGAGAAAGGCATCACTGACAAGCTAACTTTGCTTTCAGATGCCAAAGACCACGTATTTGGTTTTGAATCAGGCACACAAATCAACGAACTTGGACTACTGGCTCGTAGCACGTTCGTTGTCGATAAAGACAACAAAATTGTTCATATTCAGCGAGTTCCAGAGCTGACTATGATTCCCGACTTGAACAAGGCTGTTGAAGTCGCGAAACAATACTTCTAAATAAAGTCAACCAGTGGGCAAGTTTAGGCTTGTCCACTTAAAACCGATTCTCTTCCCTTGCACCACGAAATCAATAACCCAGATCAATCACTCGTAACACATTTGTAAGCACTATCAATACGCAACTTACAAAAGCTTACCAAGAGCAAATGCCATTTCTTGTAACATGCTGGCTTTATAGCTTGTAGATAACTTGGTCCCCTATGGTATACAAACTCACAATTCCCACTCTAGTTCTGACTACGATGCTCACTGCGTGCGGCGGAAGTAGCGACAGCAATAACACGAGCGCATCAAAGAATGTCATCGATGCATCAAGCGCCAAATCCGTTGTTAGCTTAGGAAGTAATTACTCGTTGCAATTCAGTGTTAAATCGATTGCAACGGGTACAGACAAGAACGTGAACATTGATATTACCCAGTACGGTAATACACAAAAAGCGAGCGGCAGTTTCGCGCAAGTCCACGGCATTCCTGAGCGCAATTACAAGACTCAAAGCGATGCAGATATCACCTTCTCTGTGACGGCAACAAACTCAGCGGGTAAGACGTTCGACGTTGAAAACTTCAGTATTTACTACGAAAACTTTAACTCAACGAGCACTCTTGAAAAGCTTGCAATTGCCGAAGTTGAAAACAATATAAATAACGTTGTTCGATGGAAACAGGCCGATACTGTCACTATCAACAAGCAATTCATTACTGATAGCACAGGCGTCAAATTTAATATCGATCAAATGAGACCAATGAACCTCTATGTTCGTGTGGGCAACACTTTGAGTAACGGTATTCAATTTGTTCCATCCTTTGCTCAAAGTGCATCAGAGACGTTTGCACGTGTACCAACGAGTGATTGCTCTGTTATCACAAATACGACAGGTGATTTGCTCGCCAATGGCATCAAGCAACGCACATGCGTAGAAGCACACGGTTATAAGATTCCAATGTTGATTGAAGACCAGTCAAAGAATAACGGTGCAGCAAAAGTCGCTCACGTTAAGAACATCATGCAGTACTACCTTGATAGCTTCCCGGCAGAAGTGACCAAGGCCATTTACGACAGTAAAGCGACAATGGGGTTCTTTTACGATGAAGATTGGGCTGATGGCCCAAATAGAGATGCAGGCGAATATTTAGATGAGAATTACCGCTTCCAAGATCTGTTTGCGACTGAAACTACAGACACGACAAAAGGCGAGAACAAACCGGACTTAGCAACTCAGAGAGACGCTGCGTTTGAAGAGATCATCCACTTTGTACACGATTACGGTGTGATGAACTTGGCGGTACAATCATCTTCTTCGAAATGGGCGACGATGCAAAAAGAGTTAGATGAACTCAATGAAAAAGCAATTCTTGCGGGTTCTTACTTTCCAAACGGAAAAGACTCAACGATCGTCGAAGCGGATCTAGATGCAGAGTCATACGATCAAGAATATCTAGCTTACTCTCTGTATGCTTACTACGACGTGAACTACAAAGGCTACCGTGCTCAAGAGCTAAGTTCTGCGACATTCACAGAGCTACAAGCTAACGACCCAGAGATGGTTAAATTCATGGAAGAATACTTCCCTACTCGTGCAGCTCTTAAGGCTAAGTTCCCAGGTTACCCTAACAACTAGTTCTAGCTGAGTAAGCCTCTAACGAGCAGGCACAAAAAAGCCGAATGTGACAATCACATTCGGCTTTTAAATGACGAGTTAGCGCTTACAGCTTGAAGCGGCTGATTTCGCTCTCTAGTTCGTGAGACAGTTCAGACAGCTGAGCAGCTTGCTCTGCCGCTTGGTGTGCTTCGTCAGCTAGCTCGTTAGACACGTCACGGATTCCTTCAGTGTTACGAGTAATCTCAGACGTTACAGACGCTTGCTCTTCTGCAGCAGAAGCAATCTGTGTTGCCATGTCACTGATGCGTTCAACAGCTGCATGAATTTGCGTTAGGCTCGCTGCTGCCGAGTTAGCGTCATCAACGCTGGTTTCAGCAAGCGTACGGCTATCATTCATGATGTTAACCGCTTTACCTGTCGTGCCTTGCAGTAATTCAATCGTCTGTTGAATTTCTTGTGTTGAGCCGTGTGTACGTTGGCTCAGAACACGAACTTCATCAGCAACAACCGCGAAACCACGACCTTGTTCACCCGCACGTGCAGCTTCGATCGCCGCGTTAAGTGCTAGTAGGTTAGTCTGTTCAGCGATACCTTGGATGTTCGACAGGATAGCGTTGATGCTGTTGCCGTGCTCTTCAAGTTCTAGAATCACGTTTGTTGCGATTTGAACTTCTTGAGCAAGGTTTTGGATTGAGCTTTGAGTCTGTGTCACTTGACCAGTACCGTGCTCACACGCGCCAACCGCTTCAGATGAGTTCTGAGCTGTGTGGTCAGCGTTACCCGCGATTTCTTGTGTTGCCGCAGCCATTTCGTTAACAGCTGTCGCTACCATGTTGATTTCGTCTTGTTGCATCTGGATGCGAGCACTACGTTCTTCAGCCTGAGAAGCCGTTTGGCGCGCTTGGTTGCCCAATGCAGCAGACACTTCGCTTAGCTTGATAACCATAGTGTGCATGTTGCCCACGAAACGGTTGAAGTTTGTAGCAAGCTGACCAATCTCGTCATCGCTCTTAGGCTCAAGACGTTGAGTAAGGTCACCTTCACCTGAAGCAATCTCTTCAAGTGCAGCAGAAACACGGTTTAGGTCGCGGAATAGGAAGCTCACTAACCAAGACACTAGTACGATTACGATTAGAGTGATCACGATAGCAGTGATGATCAGCTGCGTAAGTAGCGTTGAGTGGTTCGCTTCTTCTGTTGCTTTATCCATCTGAACCGCGAAGATCCAGTTAGTGTTAGGAACCTTCGTGAAGTAAAGCAGCTTCTCAGCGCCACGTTCTTTAATGATCTCGATGCTACCAGTACGCACTGCGTTCTCGATGATTGGCATAGAGATGTCGTTTGAAAGATCGCTTACCGGTTTCAAGCTTAGAGCTGAATCTGGGTGCGCTAGGAACGTGCCGTCAGACGCATCGATCAGCATTGCGTGAGCGTTGTCACCCACATCTAGGCTGATTACGTCGTTAACGAGTTGGTCGATAAGTACGTCTGCACCGACAACACCAACCAATTGACCATTGTGACGAACAGGTTCTGCAATCGTTACTAGAAGTGCTTTGGTGATCGCATCTTGGTAAGCCGTAGTAATGATCTGCTTACCTGCAGCGTTTGCTTCTTGGTACCAAGGACGTTGACGTGGATCGTAACCTGCACGGTTACGTTCAGGATGTGAACGGTACATTCCGCCTTCTGGAGTACCTAAAAAGATATCGTCAAAGCCACCCGCTACACGAGCTTGCTTAAGGAAAGGAACAACATCATCCTCTCGTGAAAAGTCATTAAATGCTGAAGCGATATCCGTACGAATATCAATCCAGTTCTTAATACCTTCAGATGCTGCTTCTGATACGCTTTCAGCTCGTAGGTATACGCCATTACGAGTCTGTTCAAATAACTGGTTTGCTGATAACCAAGTCAGCGCTGTAGCCATAACGACAACAGCAGATAGGCTAGCACCTATTAACTTCTGTTTTAGTGTTAGTTTCATGTCAAAGTTCACGAGTGGTGGGAAATCCCGCGCATACTACCCAATATCAGTATTAAATTCGAGCGATTTCACAATTTAATAATGGAATATATTTTTATGTAAACCATAACCTTAGCATATGCCAATTAGTTGTCATGTCGCCAAATTCAAGGCGCTATTATGTGTATGGTTATTAGGAAATATGTCAGATCTAATACGGTAAAATAGGTGTGGAAATCAAATAGAAAAATAGATGTAAAAAAGGCAGGTGAGTCTCCTCACCTGCCTTCTTATTATCTGTCGTTCGACCGCATATTCAACACGGTCGAATCGAGCTTTATGAGCTAGCGTTTCTCTGTACGCATACCCATTAGCAAGCTTACACACATCAACAATAGAATGATGGTGAACGGCAATGCTGTTGAAATAGCACCCGCTTGCAGAGCTTGCACTGCTTCTGTTCCGCCAACCCACAATAGAGCCACAGCGATCGCACCTTCAAGGAACGCCCAGAACACACGTTGAGGCACTGGCGTATCAACTTTACCACCAGCAGTAATGCTGTCGATAACAAGAGAGCCTGAGTCAGACGATGTAATGAAGAATACTAGAACCAATACAACCGCAATGATTGATAGCAGCGTACCAAACGGTAGAGCATCAAACATTTGGAACATCGCTAGTGACACATCAGTCAAACCTTCTTGACCAAGGATACCAACGTTATTCACGATTTGATCAATCGCCATGCCGCCAAATACTGACATCCAAATGATAGTTACAGTAGTTGGAACGATCAGAACCGCTGTGATGAATTCACGAACCGTACGACCTTTGGATACACGAGCGATGAACATACCTACGAATGGTGACCATGAAATCCACCAAGCCCAGTAGAATACCGTCCAACCGTGCAACCAAGCTTGGTCTTCACGACCATGAGGGTTACTCAGTGGAATGATGTTCTCGATGTATGCCATCAATGTTGTTGGGATTGAACCTAGCGTTACTGCGTAGCCGATCAGTGCCACTAAGATAAGCAGTAGGAAAGCCACCAACATGTTGATGTTACTAATAACCTTAACGCCGCCATCAATACCACGAAGTACCGAAACGACCGCCAGCAATGTCACTACAGTAATAACGATAACTTGTAGCCCTAAACCAGCTTCAAGACCGAATACGTGTTGAATACCACTCGCGGCTTGCTGCGCACCTAAGCCTAGCGATGTCGCCAAACCAAACAGGGTTGCAAGAACGGCAAGGATATCAACAATGTGACCTGCCCAGCCCCACGCTCTATCACCTAAAATTGGGTAGAAGATAGAACGAATCGAAAGCGGTAATCCCTTGTTGTAAGAGAAGAAAGCCAGTGAAAGCGCTACAACACCATAAATAGCCCAAGGGTGAAGACCCCAGTGGTACATGGTTGCACCGAGTGCCAGTTTTGCTGCTTCTGGTGTATTTGGCTCTACGCCAAGTGGCGTTTCAAACCAACCCGTGTAGTAAGCCGCTGGCTCTGCCACACTCCAGAACATTAGGCCGATACCCATACCTGCTGCAAACAGCATTGATAGCCAAGACATGAAAGAGTAATCTGCCGTTGCATCAACACCACCAAGGCGGATTTTACCAAACGGAGAAACAATCAAGCCTAAGCAGAAGAGTACGAAAATGTTGCCTGACCAGATGAACAGCCAATCAAATGAATTGATGATTTGCCCTTTAACGCCATCCAGTGCCGCCTTTGCGGATGCAGTATCAGTAACCAGAACACCAATCAAAAACAGAGTAATTAAACCTGCACTTATGCCAAATACTGGGTTATGAACATCAAAACCCCATTTTTGAACATTGTCCTGACCAACAGTGTAATCGGTACTGTCGATACTGTATTTATCTATACCTTTAGTCATTATCCCTCTCTACGGAATACTAATAGGGTCTGATGACCGAGTATCCCTTACTTACCTGTGACCTAATCACAAACTTGAACCTACGATCCAAGCAGAACAAGCGTGCTGTCACAATAATTCAAATACTTGGATGTCTGAAGTTTAGCAGGTTAACTTATTGTTTTCAGTAAACCTGAATCGGTTCGATGGGTTTTCATCCAATATTCACGTAATTACTCAAATTACTGGCGAAAAAAAGGCCGAACGAGTCGGCCATTGTTTCAAGAATACTTTTAGCTCAAAGCACTTTGCTGATTAACCAATTGATTTTCGGTTCGTAAACCAAGCAATAAGCTTAGGCACATAAGCAATAATATGAATGCAAATGGTAGCGCCATAGAGACGGTTCCGGCTTGCAGTGCTTGGATAGATTCCGTACCACCAACCCACAATAGAACCGCAGCAATAGCACCGCCCATCAACGCCCAAAATACACGTTGTGGTACTGGCGCATCGACTTTACCACCCGAGGTGATGCTATCGATAACAAGCGAGCCAGAATCTGATGAGGTGATGAAGAACACCATGATCAAACCAATCGATACTACAGAAAGTACTGAGCTCATCGGCAGCGCATCGTAAGTATGGAACAGAGAAAGGGTAATATCTTGCAGACCATTCATGCCAATCTCACCCACCTTGTTCGCCACTTGATCAATCGCGATACCACCGAAAATAGCCATCCAAATGATGATTACAGTGGTTGGGATGAACAGTACAGCCACGATAAACTCACGAATCGTACGTCCTTTAGAGATACGCGCGATGAACATACCTACGAACGGAGACCAAGACATCCACCATGCCCAGTAGAATACCGTCCAACCTTGCATCCAAGTTTCATCGTCACGACCGTGTGGATTACTTAGAGGAATAAAGTTCTCAATGTAACCCATGAGTGCTGTTGGGATGGCTTTAATGCCCGCCATTCCACCCGCAATCGTTACGAAGATCAGCAGACCCAAAGCCACCAACATGTTGACGTTACTTAGAACCTTTACACCACCGTTGATGCCACGAACTACTGACATTGTTGCTAAGAAAGTCACCACTGCGATAACAATCAACTGCATGCCAATACCACCATCAGTACCGAACACATGGTTAATACCACTGGTTGCTTGTTGAGCGCCTAAACCTAACGATGTTGCAAGGCCGAACAAGGTTGCCAGTACCGCCACGATATCAACGATATGGCCGAACCAACCCCAAGTTCTGTCACCCAAAATAGGATAGAAAATCGAGCGGATTGAAAGAGGCAGACCTTTATTGAAAGTGAAAAAGGCAAGAGCCAGAGCAACAACAGCGTAGATAGACCAGCCGTGTAAGCCCCAGTTGTAGATGGTTGCACCCAGTGCCAACTTAGCCGCTTCTGGCGAGTAAGCTTCGACACCTAATGGCGTTTCATACCAGCCAGTGAAGTAAGCGACTGGCTCAGCAACACCCCAGAACATCAAACCAATACCCATTCCCGCGGCGAATAACATCGACATCCAAGATAGGTTGGAGTGCTCTGCTTTGGCATCATTGCCACCAATACGTATCTTGCCATACGGGGAGACAATGAGGGCAAAACAGAAAATAACAAAGATGTTGGCTGCCCACATGAAGAAACCATCGAAGTTGCCGATGACTTTCCATTTGATTCCATCAAGAGCCGCTTTTGCAGTTTCCGGATCTGCGACTAAAAGTGCAATCAGGAAGATAATGATCGCCCCTGCACTGATTCCAAATACTGGGTTATGAACATCAAAACCCCATTTCTGAACGTTATCTTGTCCTACTGTATAATCGGTATTTTCAATACTATACCTATCTTTTACAGGCTCCATGCTTCCTCTCTAATTTGCAGCGCACAGTTTGCAACATTGCATTCGGCGCTTAAATTTCGAAAAGAAGAATATCAACCTGTCGCAAAAATACTAAAAAAACCTCCATAAAGGAGGCCTAAATTACACATTTAGTAATTAAATTACACATTTAATGTAATTTAGCGTAAGATCAGTCCACAAGCCCGGAGCTGACCGCGTACTTAGCAAGCTCAGCTGTAGAGTGAATGTCGAGCTTATGCTTAATATTTTGTCGATGGGTTTCTACCGTTCGATAGCTGATATTCAGTGCCTTCGCGACCTCTTTGCTACTCTCCCCTTTCGCGACTAATTTCAACACCGCTTCTTCACGTCTGCTCAATGGATTCTTCACAGATTGCGTCGGAGTAATTGGCTGAGTAAACAAATTCTGCGTCACTTTTTCACAGAAATAGGTCGAGCCTTGATTGACCGTTTTGATTGCCTGCACCATTTTTTCAGCCGAAATCTCTTTCAACATATAGCCGACCGCACCCGACTGCATCACCTTCATGATGTATTCACGGTTGTTATGCATGGTCAGCATCAGCACTTTCGCTTCTGGGTCTTCTTCTTTGATCAGGTGGGTTGCGTCAATGCCATTCATGATAGGCATACTGATATCCATCAACACCACATCAGGGCGCAGCGTTTTCACTATCTCGACGGCTTCTAGCCCATTACTGGCCGTGCCAATCACGCTAATATCTGGCTCAAGTTCCAATCTCGCCATAAAGCCATCCATTACCACTTGGTGATCATCAGCGATCACAACTCGAATAACTTCACTCATTCACTAATCCTTCTAGTGTCAGTAACACTGTAATTTCCGTTCCGAAGCCAATTTCACTCATCAGTTCAAAATCACCACCGATGAACTCCACTCGCTCTCTCATATTGCGTAGACCGATCCCTCGTTTTTCCATCGCTTTATAGGTATTGAAACCGACACCGTTATCTTGAATCAGTAACTGAAGCACGTTACCGATTTGCTGTGCGATAACCGTTACCTTGGTCGCTTGTGCGTGTTTTTCTATGTTGTTCAGTGACTCTTGCACCACTCGATAAAGGGTCGTCGCCGCTTCTGATTTTAACTTGCCAGGTTGTGTAGCAAACATGGTTTCTACTTCTATGCCCGAGTGCGCCTGAAAATCTAACAGCAATGAAGACAGCGCCGCCTCTAAACCAATGTCATCCAGTGAACTTGGGCGAAGTTGGTGTGAGATATGCCGCACCTCTTCAATGGCTCGCATCAGTGAATGCTGTGATTTATTCAGATGCGCTTTTAAGTCCTCACTCTGTAACTTATTACCAAGTAGCTCCAAGTGGCAACGACTCGACACTAATAATTGATTAATACCGTCGTGCAGCTCTCGCGCTAGGTGTTTCTTCTCGTCTTCTTGGAACATCACCGTCTTATGTGCCAGCTCTTTGAGGTTGTTATCAGCAATGCGATGTTCATGCATGTTGATGGCTAAGGTAAGCACGATAATAACAGCGACTGTCACACTCAAAATCACCACAATAGAAAAGAACGTGGTTTCAATATTCTTGTTTATCTCAGCCTGCATCGAAGCCACTTCTTGATGCACATCTTCGATATACAAACCAGTACCAATCATCCAGTCCCAGCGCTCTAGCCAAGCGGCATAACTCAACTTAGAAACAACCTCACCAGTCGACGGCTTTTGCCATAAATACTGGTGAAAACCTCCACCGGTTTGCGCCTCTCTTAACAGCGCTTCTATCAGAAAGTCGCCATCTTCGTCTTGTAGTTCGAGTAGGTTTTGACCAATCAATTCAGGCTGTATCGGATGAACTAAATTGGTTCCATGGCGATCGTAGGCGAAAAAATACCCGTCAGATCCATATCTAAGTTTAGACAATATGGCTCGAACTTCCGTTTTGGCTTGGGCTTCTTGAATGTCAGGGTCGTTATAGATGTGCTCAATGGCATCGAATGCGAGGTCTACTGTGTCCTTAAGGGCGTTTTCACGCGACTTGATTAAGCTGTCTCTGAAGATCTCGACCTCTTTCGCACCCAACGTTTTAGTTTGGTGTAACGAGATCCAACTAATGCTCGCCGTTACCAGTAGCAACGGGAGTAGCGTCAGCAAAATCAGCTTGGCTTTTAGAGGCATTCCTTTTCCTCACTAAAAACGGCCTATTGAACATCAATAAGCCGTTTTATTTTAGCAATTTATAGATAGCCGTTGAAACATATCATTCACATTCTTGGCGTCACTCACATTCCATAGAAGGCTGGAAATGCGAGAAGTGATCCAAGTACGAGGATTTGAATCAAAATGAATGGCATCACACCGCGGTAGATGTCTTTCGTTGTTACGCCTTTTGGTGCCACGCCTTTTAGATAGAACAGGCTAAAACCAAATGGCGGCGTCAGGAATGAGGTTTGCAGGTTCATCGCAATCAGGATAGCAAACCAAGTCATGTTGATGCCCATCAATTCAGCCACTGGCGCAATGATTGGGACGATGATGAAACAGATCTCTACGAAGTCGATGAAGAAACCCAAAATCAAAATAACCAACATGGTGATGATCAAGAAGCCCCATTTTTCACCCGGCAACTGCAACATCCACTCTTCAACCAGATAATCACCGCCCGTGTAAGTAAACGCCATCGAGAACGCAGTCGCACCCAGCAAGATAGCAAACACCATCGCTGTTACTTTCACCGTCTCTTTCGATGCGTCATACACCATCGACCAACTAAACTGACCATACAGCAGTGCCAATACCATCGCGCCCGCGCCACCTAATGCTGCAGACTCTGTTGGCGTTGCCACACCCGCAAAAATTGAACCCAGTACCACAATTATTAACGCAAGAGGTGGAAGAATCGCTTTAAGTGCATCCAACACTTCTTGCTTGCGGCTGATTGAATCGTCCCGCTCAATCGGTTGAGCTGCTTCAGGGTGTAGCTTGGCATATATCAAGATGTAGAGAATGTACGCGCCGACTAACATCACGCCCGGCCAAATCGCCGCTTGGAACAAGTCCCCTACTGGTACTCCTAATACGTCACCTAATAAGATCAATACGATGGATGGCGGAATGATTTGCCCTAACGTACCAGACGCACAAATGGTGCCGCACGCTAGGCCTTTGTCGTAATTGTACTTGAGCATTACTGGCAATGAGATAAGTCCCATTGCAACAACAGAAGCACCAACCACACCAGTAGAAGCTGCAAGCAGTGAACCTACTAATACGGTTGAAATCGCGATACCACCACGAACGCCACCAAACAGCCTTCCCATAGACTCAAGCAACTGCTCAGCAAGCTTGGTCTTTTGTAGAACGAGCCCCATAAAAACAAACAATGGAACGGCCATCAGAACCGTGTTTTCCATAATGGATTGAATTCGATATGGCATGAAGGCAAACATTTCAATGCCCTCAGCCCAAACACCAAAGATTAACGCGATACCACCAAAGGTAAACGCCACTGGGAAGCCAAGTAAAAGCGCAAACAAGGCTACGAAAAACATTACTATTCCAATCATGTTCAGCCTCTACTTGTTGTTTGTATGAATATTGTTTGCATGGATAAGGTGCGGATTAAAAATCTTGTTCAGTGAATGCAGGATCAAACCTACGCCACTGAGTGCCATTAAGAAGAATGACAGCGGGATCATGGCTTTGATGATCCAGCGATACGGCAGGCCGCCGGGATCGCCCGAAGTTTCACCCAGTTCATAGCTCTCTTTGGCAACATCGATACCAAACCAAGCCACCAGCAGGCAAAACGGAAGTAAAAAGATAAGCGTACCTAGCAGGTCAATGATGGCTTGCGCCTTAAAGCTCAGTTGCTCGTAGAACACGTCAACTCGAACATGACCACCTGCTTTGATTGCATAAGGAACACCGAGTAGGAAAACGGCGGAGAAAAGGTGCCATTCCATCTCTTGGAAGGCAATAGAGACATCGTTGAAGGCATATCTCATGACAACGTCATACACGACATTGGCGATAAGTAAAATAAACAACATACTGGAAAGCCATCCCAGTGCGTCACCGATACGATTAAACAGGCGTTCAATATAAATTAGACTTCGCATTCCCGACTCCATGGAATTTGAAAAGACATCGCGCAGCCGGGTTAATAAGCTGTTCGATGTAGAAAGGGTTCTTGGGCGTATTACAGGATTTATCCTGCTTAATTATTATGTTTTAAATGAACCCTCGGCTTATTCACTCTTAAATACTCAATAAGAAAAGCTTCGGGCTCATTTAGATTCAGTTCAACAACTGTCGATTATTTCGCTTGGCTATTTAGGTAAGCTCTGTGAGAAATATCCGTCCATGAACGTACTTGCTCTAGGTAGCTTGCTTGTGAAGCTTGAATCTCTTTTGCTAACTCATCTTTCTCAGCATGTGCAGCAAGTAGGCGATCGTTCGCTTCTTTCAGTGCAGACATAACCTCTGGCGGGAAATCTTTCACTTGTACATCAGGGTATTCAGTCTTCATTGAAACCCAGTTCTTACCACTTTCGTGCGTTGCTTGTGTGTACATGTCGTAAGCTGCTGTACGCATTGCAACACGCAGGATTTCTTGTAGGTCTTCAGGCAGCTTGTTCCATGTACGCTTGTTCACTAGGAATTGAAGCTCTGAACCCGGCTCGTGCCAACCTGTGTAGTAGTAAGGCGCGATTTTGTGGAAGCCCATTCGTAAATCCAGTGATGGACCTACCCACTCTAGTGCATCAATCGTGCGACGCTCTAGGGACGTGTAAAGTTCACCTGGGGCAATGTTCGTCGGTTTAGCTCCTAACTCAGCAAGAATCTCGCCCGCAAAGCCTGGAATTCGCATTTTCAGACCTTGTAGATCTTCAACGCTGTTGATCTCTTTTTGAAACCACCCACCCATCTGAATATCTGTGTTACCACCTGGGAACGACATCAAGTTGTGTGGAGAGTAAACCTGCTCCATCAACTCCATACCACCACCGTGATAGAACCACGCGTATTGTTCTGCTGGCGTCATACCGAAAGGCATAGAAGTGAAGTAAAGAGTGTTTGGAACTTTACCTTTCCAGTAGTAAGAGCCTGAGTGACCCATGTCGTATTGACCAGACTTAACCATGTCAAAAACGCCAAGAGGGGCTTTATGTTTGTTTGCTGAATCGATTCTGATTTGAAGTCGACCATTCGACATCTTCTCAGCCATCGCTGCCATGTTCTTAGTTGCATCACCGAAAACTGGGAAGTTTGGTCCCCACGTTTCTGCAAGCTTTAAACGGTAAACCTTATCAGCGGCTGTAGCACCAGTAGCGACCAAAGCTAAACAAGCCGCAGCGGTTACTGCAACGTTTTTAAAAACTCGTGTGAGGGAGTTAGAAATGAGACTCATGTTCACGTCCTTTGTTGGGTTAACACTCTTTCTATGAGCATTTTTTATGATTCAACATAAGAGTGCACCGTGATGAGGCAACAAGATATCAGGGAGAGCACGCACGCATGGCGTGAGCAAAGTTACGTATTAGACCAAAGGATTAAGTAGAACTACGTAGGAGATGATTGAATAGTGTCGATTTAAAAGGAGTTTGGATATTCACTAAGGCAATACGTATTGATAAATACCTAAGTAGTTATAATGAACCGCTATTAACAATTGATTCCCATTTCGTGATGAAGCTCTATCCATTGCTGCATTTTAGGGAAAGTCACCCGCGCTTTTTAGTTAGGCGCCCTACTTTAGGGCTTGGTGATTAGAAGCAAAACTAGGAATTAGAGATAGCAAGTTAGGCGGTCGCTTGGAATGGGAATAACTGGCAGATGAGAATAAGCGGTAAATGAAGTTTATGGCAGATACAAAAAAGCCTCGATAATCGAGGCTTAAAAACTTAACGAAGCGAATGTAATCCCACAGGATTAGATAGCTTTGTAGATAACCTTGTTACCTGCTAGCTGCTCTTTCGCTACTAGGTTTTCTTCAAGAAGTTTTTTCAATGCGCCTGTTGCCCATGAAGCTGCTTTCGCGTCTTCTTGACCAGCTTCTAGGCCGATACCTTTAGGGTTAATGCCTTCAGCATTGCTAACAACGATGTCTAGAACTTGTTGTTGCTTAGGAGTCAGTGCTACTGCAACTTCTTTAGTTGCTGCTACTGTTTTCTCTACCGCTGGTTTTGCTGCTACAGTTTTTTCTGCTACAACTTTCTCTGCGACAGGCTTCGCTTTTTTCGGCGTTGCCACTGCTTTAACTACAGCCGCTTTAGTGCGTTTCTGCAGTTTAGCCTGCACCTTACGCTTATGAGCAAGTCTCATTGAATATTTCTCCAGTTCACTGCTCTTTTCGCAGTGGTGAAAATTTGAAGCGCGATTTATACCAAAAAACAGGAGCTATTTGTAGAGTGAAGCGTCGAAAGTCGACGAAAAATACCGATATTGTCTACTAGCGTCTATTATTTAAACATCGACTTATCAATTCAGGGTCATATACACTGGTTATCCATCCAGACAAAAATATGAAAACTTGGTGTTGCCTATGGACACTCGTCATCTTACTAATTTCTCTTTGCCTTCATTCACTCGCTCGTACCGTATCCTAGCCGTTATTTTGGGCTTCATTTGCCTAATCGTTGCGCTCTACAGTGACAACCCAAAGTTACTGATCGTTGGTGCTTTTTGCAGTATTACCCTTCTGGGAACTGGCTATTATTTGATGCTGCGCAGCCGAGTGATGTTCACGCTGACTCCGACTCATTTTCAGCAGCATTTCTATAAAGGCGGTTGGGTTTTGAAATGGAGCAACATCCAAAAAATAGGCCTGTGCACTTACGAACAAGATGGCTGGCACCAACCTTTGCCATGGGTAGGAGTTAAGGTCAAAGACTACTCACCCTACCTCGATTCAATCTGCCCTAAGATCACCTGTGAATTATTGCTCAGCCAACGTGCACTTTTGTACTTGGGAGCAAAGCAAGCGGGTAAAGAGTCGAACTTTGAAGACATGGTTTTAGACTCATCGCACTACCACACGCGTTGTACCGAAAACGGCTGTGTTGAATTAAGCCAATATAAAGAATCAAAGAGTAATGACGAGGTGCATTTCAACGCTCAACAAGCACAAATGGATGCCGATTCATCTGATGAAGCAAATAATCAAAACGCGGTGTTCAAAGACTATTCAGGCTTACAGGCGATGCTTGCCAACAGAATGAAGTATCAAAGAGGCTTCCACGGTTATGACATTTTCATATCAACCCATGATTTGAATATTAGCGGAGAAGAGTTTGTTGGTCTGGCTCGACGCTACTTGGCAGCAGCCGAGCGCCTCTCTGATTAAAGTTAAACCGGTTCATAATTAAACTCGCACCCAATAAAAAAGCTTAGCTTTCAGAAGAAAAGCTAAGCTTCATTTCAATCGTTCTTTTATAAAATCAGAGGTTTAGTAGAGAGGCATTTCATCTGCTACGAACGGGTTTGATGCGCGCTCACGACCGAATGTTGATTCAGGGCCATGACCCGGCACGAATGTTACGTCACTGCCTAGCGGCCAAAGCTTAGTCTTGATTGAAGCGATAAGTGTATTGAAATCACCTTGTGGGAAATCAGTACGGCCAATTGCACCGTTAAACAACACATCACCAACAAACGCTAAACGAGCTTGCTCGCTGAACAGTACAACGTGACCTGGCGTGTGGCCCGGCGTGTGAATCACATCGATAACTTGGTTACCAAAAGTCACTTTGTCGCCCTCTTCTAACCAAGTGTTTGGTTCAAAGGCTTTACACAGTGGGAAACCAAACATCTGACTTTGATTCTCTAGACCTTGCAACCAGAAGTTATCAGCCTTATGTGGGCCAACAATATTCACCTTCAAGATCTCAGCAAGAGGCACAGTGCCACCTACATGATCTAAGTGACCGTGCGTCAGTACCAAGTTCACCACTTTAACACCCAGTTCTTCGATGATAGCGGCTAGTTGTTGAACGTCACCACCCGGATCGACAACGATGCCTTCCATGGTTTCATCACACCACACAATCGAGCAGTTTTGAGCGAAAGAGGTAACAGGTACAACTTGATACTTAAGAGACATATACAAACCTTAAAGGGCAAACTGAAATTTGGGCAAACTATGACATTGGATGTCTACTTTGACAAGTGCCTACCGTATTGCCCTTCAACTCAGTTTAGCTTTACCAGCTGCGTACTGGGCCAGTATCAATATGGATAAAGTTGCTACGCGCATAATAACCGACGCCACCTGCGTTCAGGCTTTTAGCTACGTCTCTCAGCTCTTTTAAGTCAACACCGTCGATACGGAAATCGATCGCTTTACCTAGCATGTGGTAACTCTTTTTAGCCACACCACTCGACTTAGAACGAAGTGCTTCATTAGTCGCTGGAGAGCGGTAACCAGAGATCACCTGAACTTCTTTCTGAATACCTAAGATATTCTGAATCTGAGTAATCTGATCGAACAGGTTCTTATCCATAGGGTGAATTTCATTGCGGCGGAAATCGCGACATAGCTTGCTAAGGCGTGCCATCTCGTCACCAACATAGTTAGTGCCATCGAAATAACAAGTCTCTAATCGTTCACCAGTGTGAAGATTGTTCATGCTAATCGTTCTTGGTTGATCAGGGTATGAAGCAAAAGCGATAGAAGGAGTAAGAGAGGCGACAACAGCAGTACCACCAGCGTAAGTCAGAAACTGACGGCGTGAAAATAAACTTTGAGACATACAGCAAAAAAACCAATTAGATCGAACGAAAAATGCACGATACATAATGGTATTTGCTGCGTCAACGTACAAAAACCACGCAAAACGTTAGTATTTGCAACCTTTGCACGGTTAGTTATTGATACTCATTATAATTTTATCAATAGAAGCTTCGTTGTCATTTTTTGGTCAAGATCACCTTTATTGGTCGTATTTTAATCAGCCACCCTCTTTATCATATTGGTAGATGTCACCGCGGTACTGTATGCCGCCCTCTTCAAACAGCACGGTTTGATAGATGATATGCACGGGAATTCGCTTCTTGAGGCGAACCTTAGTATTAGGAGCAAGGTCGTCATTCTGATTCGGGACCTTCCTTACCTTGGTCGCAAACAACAGCTCTGCCAGTTCTTCTGCGTGTTCAACACGTATGCAACCTGAGCTATAGGCACGGAAGTCGTCATTAAACAGACCTTTACTTGGTGTATCGTGTAGATAGATCGCTCGCTTATTGGGTGTATTGAACTTATACAAACCTAATGCGTTGCGTGAGCCGGCCTGTTGACGCATTCGATATGGGAACGAATTGAAGTTGATGGTCTGCCAATCGATCTCTGTGGTGTCGACCGTTTCCATTGAACGCCAACCATCAATCACTTGGAAGTTATTCGTTTCAAGGTAGCTTTCGTCGGCTTTGACCTTAGGCAAGATGTCTTTCACCATGATTTTCCACGGCACGTTCCAAGTCGGATTTAAGATGACTGAATCTAGGTTTATCTCTAGAAGCGGCGTTTTTCTCGATTTTCTACCGACCACAACTTTGGACTCAAAAACCTCTTCGCCACCTTCCCAATACTTCATGTCGAAACTCGGCACGTTAACAACAATGAGAGAGTCTCTGTCTCTTGGCCACAAACGAACACGTTCAGCATTCAGAGCTAGTGAGGTTAACCGATCATCAAAGCCCATGTTGATCCACTTGATCGTGTCAGGGCCGACGATCCCATCGTCTGTAAGACCGTGCATACGCTGGAAGGACCTAATCGCCGTTTGCAGATCTCGATCGAACTTAGGGAAATCGACCGCAATCATCGAAGTATCAACGCCAACCAAGGCAATACGTTCAACAAGAATGGCTTTATCTGAAAGTTGGTCGCCCAAGCGTTTCAAGCCTTTCTGTCTGTACCGCTCAATCTTGAGTTCAGACGCCGTTTCTAACACAGAATAGGTTGCTTTGAATTGGTCGAAATCCCCTACCGGTGGCGCGTAAGACAACACCATCTCCAATAAGTAATCATTGGCGACACTGCTTTTCAGTCTCATCAAAATATGGGGCGAAGGCGCAGGTAGTTTAGAATGTAGCTTACCCGAGAAGTACCACTCTTTACCGGCAAGTGGCGCATTTTCAACGTAGCTTAAGTAATAGATAAAGGTGTCGGTGAGTAAGATGTCTAGCTCTTGCCATTGACCACGAGATTGGTACTGACGGATTTGTTTTAATTGTCGATCAAACAGCGGTGCCATTTGCGCTTGTTCTAACAGCGACAGTTGGAATTCAAACGCTTTAACAAGTTCCGGTGAATCCCAAAGGATAGGAAGAGAAGAGTCTTGATAAATACTCTGGGTGAGCTCTGGATAAATCAGCATAAAAGAGAGTTCTGAATCAGCCGGAATGAAACGGCTCTCGCCAGAACTCGTATAGCTCCATGCATGCACAGAAACTAACACCAATAATCCACAGAAGTATTTCGCTAACATGCTTAACTCCGTCACCAGTAATCCCATAAGTATGGCAAAGAAATGGGAGTAAGCATGTTATTTTTTAAGGGATTTTATGAATCAGATTGCACTCCAGTGATTATCCCACTGGACGGATGATTGCTGGCTTGATTTCTCATAAGGCTTGCGTTGACTCACCACACTACCCGCTCCAGAACTGAGTCTAAACTCACCATCAAGCAGCACAGCACCAGAAGCATCGGATAGCGCAGACAGTTCCACTAACTCTTTCGTCTCTTTAGACCAAATACCGTAGCAATTGCCTCGTGGTGAGGTAGCAATAATCCAATCATCTGACGCTGCAATACTTGCGATATAGTGATTGAACCTTGCCCACTGTTCAGGCTCTGCGTTCAGTGATTCAAACTGTCCGCCTTTAGTGTGCATCGCCAACAGCGAAGGATACTCGTCCGGTTCACCGCGATATTGCTGACCACAAAGCACGGTTTCAGCGCCATCGTGGGCTAAGTGTCGAATGCTTAGCTTCTTGTCCAACAACTCAACCTGATCAAGTAGTACACCTTCAGGAGATATATAACTTAAACTCGGTTGCATTGAATCCAAGTTTTTCGGTGTTCTTCCGTCAGTATGAACGCCACCAACGCCGATCGCGAGATTACCATCGGGCATGATGATCACTTCATGAGGGCCAATTCCAAAACCGGTGAACTCTTCAACCTTACGATAGCCTTGAGCGACATCGTAAACACCAATCACACCTTGGCTGCTGTCCGTTTTACCTTCAGTGGCATACAGTAACTTGCCATCTAAGGAGTAAACACCATGACCATAGAAGTGGCGGTTGTTCCCTTTCACCACCATTTTAATCTGCTCGCCCTTTTTATAGTCGAACACCATAAAATAGTCACCAGGACGACGAGCAAACACCACGGCATGCGATGAGGTTGGACAAATAGCGACGCCATGACCACGATCAGGAATCGGCAACTGGCTCAATGGCATGCCATATTCATCAGCCACAACCGCTGAATATTGACCACGGCCATTTAGCGCACAGCCAATCAGCTGAGGATCATTAGATGTACTCACGCCATCCTTTCGGCTCGCACAGCCAAATGGAAGCACAGGAACAGCTGCACAACCCAGTGCAGCCTTGAGTAGCGTTCTTCGCGTAGTATCAGTCACCATCGGTAGCATTAAATCCTATTACCACGCCAAGCTCGATCGCCACTTCTTCATGAATCAGGTACTTCAAACGTTCAAGTTTATTGTATTGAGTCAGCACCTCGCGGTAGCCCTCTTTACTCTGCAGTAACTCGAACAAGCTTGAATCAGTCGGCCAAGTCTCTAGCGTCAATATGAACTGGTCTGCAACACGATCAGCAAGGTCATTTAAGCCCTTCTCTCTCAATAATCCGTCTAGGCCATTGCCATCAGCAAGGTACAAGTTCTGAAGTGCTGCTACGTTTGCTTTTAGTTGAGTCATCGAGGTTTGTGCACGCCATGATTCTGAGAAATAAGGACGCGGATGACCAATTTTCGCCATCGGACGACTCAGCTTTTTCATGCTGTAGTCAAGCTGGTTAGTCAATAAAGCAATGTATTCAGATTCCCAACGCATCTCGTCCAGAGCTAACCACGGGTTTATCTGCCAAGCTTCAGCAATAGAGGCTGATTTCATCGCCAAGTTTTGGGCGATAGCTTGTGAAGATAAACAACCTGAAGCTTTGTCTTGAAGCAGTGGAGATTGCTCGTCGTACAGAGACCACTCCAATGCGCCAAGCCCTTGAACAGTAACACTCTGCTGTGCGATTTCGTCTTGTGACCAAGCTTTATCTTGCTGAGTCAGCTGACGCATCTTTAGGCCTGTGGTGTTCTTTTTGTCTGGCCAAAACTGAACATTCCAGCTCTCTTCCAGCGCCGCTGTTGGGCCTCTTTCTTGACCTTGCAGTGCCATCCAACTGTTCATCGTAAGCTGCCACTGATTTTTCAACGCATCCAGCTCAACATTGTTGGTTTCACAGTAACCCTGCATCAAGACTTCTAGCTCACTGGCTTGCTTAGCGAATAGTACGGCTGAATCAAACTCTTGTTGATACACGCTACGGCTGATGTGAGCAGTCGTGTCTGCTTGATAAGAAACACCATTAACCTCAGATGAAGCCGTTTGCTCACCTGATGATTGGCAGCCTGCCATGATTAATACCGACAAAGGCATTAACAAAAATTTATGTGTCATGCTGTTACCTTACTTCCTAGTTTTTCTTTTAATTATATGAGTTCAATAAATATGAAACGACCGCTGAGCTCGTATTGCTACAAGTTCAGCGGTTGTGTGCTTTAAGTTAACTTTTTATTCGAGCTAACTCAGTCTTAGAGGCGCTTAGCTTCAAACTACCTATAGCGAGTTCAAAAATGCCAACAGTGCTTCGCGCTCAGTCGCATTCAAAGACAGAACTTTTTGTTTCGCCATTTCAGCTTCACCACCGTGCCAAAGCACCGCTTCCATAACATTTCTTGCGCGACCATCATGAAGCAAGAAGGTGTGACCATTCACTTCTTTGGTATAGCCTAATCCCCACAATGGCGTGGTGCGCCACTCTTGACCATTGGCAAGATACTCAGGGCGATTGTCCGCTAAGCCTTCACCCATGTCGTGTAGCAGCATGTCGGTATATGGGCTAATTAACTGATTAGATAATGCAGGTAGACCTTCACGCTCTGCCGTACGGAACTCAGCTTGGTGACAGCTTTGACAGCCAACGTCTTTGAACAGTTTTTTACCTTGCACAACAGCAGGGTTATCAACATCACGACGAATAGGTACCGCTAAGTGCTGCGAATAGAACTCAACAAAATCTAGGATGTTGTCGCTGACTTCTGGCTCACCACCATTTGGGAAATCATCACAAGTCGATTGCGCTGATGTGCAGTTTTCATTCGGGAACAAGCTGCTTGTTAGGCCTAAGTCACCATTAAATGCCGCTGCGTTTTGCTGCATTAGATTTGGTTGTCCGGCTTTCCAACCGAAACGACCGAGCGCCATTTCATTGGTTTGAACATCAAGAACATAGTTGGCTTTACCCGACACGCCCTGTTTGTCTGCCAATTGTTGCTCAGCAAATCCTAAAATCGTTTCTTTTGGAATGCTCTCAAGCAAGCCAAGGCCGATCATTGGCGGCGCAACACGTGCTGAGAATTCAGTTTTAGGATGCATCTCACCGAACGCAAATTCAGTAATTTTTAAAATGGGTTTACGCAGAGTAACGACAGTGCCGTCTTTGAATTCAACAGGAACATCGGTGTAGCTGATGTTCACTTTACCCTCAGGTTTAACACCTTGAAGTGCGAAATCTTGTAGCTGACCACCGTAAGTCGGTTCAGGAATACCACCATCGCGAATAAAGGCTTGTCTCTGCTCTGGCGTTTCAGCCGGAATGCTTAAACGAACCAACATGGATACTGCGTTCTCATCGCCTTTTTCTGGCGCATGACCACGACCATCTTTGATGTGGCAGTTTTGACAACCGTTAGTATTAAATAGCGGTCCTAATCCATCACGAGCATCCGTTGATGACGGTGCGGGAACCCAAGGGTTTCTAAAGAAGCTGTTACCTACGCTGAAATCCAAGCGTTTGCTCATAGGTAGATTGGCTGCGGGAAGAGAAAAAGCGTTCGCTCCCTCTTTCTTCACGGTCGTTTTGCCACCAGAGTAGGTTTCATGGGCGTGTAATGGAGATACGAAAAACAGTGCGGTTAATAGTGAGGCTGAGAGATACGACTTCATACATTGCCTTGCTGTGTTTTTGATTTTAGTTTTTATTTGGGAGTGACTTTCTTGAGTAGCAAACAATTAAGGGCTCAATGAGAGCCCTTACATTGGTTTTGGTCTCGGGTTCTTAGAACTCGTGATCAGCCGTGTCTGGGTTTAGGCTATCAATACCAATCACACCAGCAGCACGCTCAATTGCAGCAGTTTGAGACACTAGCGCAACAATTGTTTTGTTTACTAGCGCGTTACCTGCAGCGTTGTCAGCAGCGATTAGCTGATCGAAGTGCTGGTTGTTTTTCTCTGCAGACGTTACTAGCTCGCCTACTTGTGCACGTGCTAGGTCAAACTGCTTTTGGATCTCTTTCGCAGCTTGCTCATCTTTTTGCTCTACTAGGTCAAACAGGCTTGGACCTGAAAGTAAAGTACCGTCTTCACGCTTGTATAGACCCGTGTAAACGTTGTAAATGCCTTGCTCGTTGTAGTAGTGAGAGTTGTGCGTGTTATCAGAGAAACAATCGTGCTCGTCTTCAGTCGAGTTAGCTTCTAGTGCCACTTTCATACGCTCGCCCGCTAGCTCACCTAGAGACAGTGACCCCATGCCGAATAGCATTTTACGTAGGCCATTCTCGCTAGATTCAGAAAGAAGCTCTTGACGGTAGTTGCCTTTCTCGCCTTCAGCCCACTGCTTTTCCATCCACTCTAGGTCTTGGATAAGTAGCTCAGCTGATGCTTTTAGGTATGCGCCACGACGGTCACAGTTACCATTAGTACACTCAGCGCCAACAACGAAGTCAGTGTAAGCACGCTCACCTGCACCGCTGTTAGTACCGTTTAAATCTTGACCCCAAAGTAGGAATTCAATCGCGTGGTAGCCAGATGCTACATTCGCTTCAGAACCGCCGATCTCGTTAAGGTCTGCGATTAGCTCAGGGGTGATGTTGGTTGCATCAACAGTAGTCTGACCAATTTGGAAAGTCTTGTTCGCAACGATGTTTGCGCTAGCGCCTTCGTTACCAAGCTCATATTGGTAATCAGAAGAAACGTAGTCGATAAGGCCTTCATCTAGTGGCCATGCGTTTAGTTGGCCTTCCCAATCATCAACAACAACGTTACCAAAGCGGAACACTTCAGATTGTTGGTAAGGAACACGAGACTCAAGCCAAGCTTGTTTTACTTGTTCGAAGTTGCCAGCAGAAGGAGAAGCTAAGAAGGTATCAATAGAAGAGTTCAACGCTTTTGCTGTGATTACTGAATCGGCAAACACTGCATGAGCAATATCTGCGTAATGTTCTACAACTTGATCTTGAGTTACTGCTGCGAAAGAAGAAGCAGAGGCAAAAATGAGTGACGAAGTTACGGCTTTTGTCACTAAAGATTTAATGGTCATGAAGCATCCTTGTTGAGCTTTAAATTATTATTCGTAGTAATAGTGCAAACCATTATCATTTACACTACGGATTTGAATAATACAAACTTACAATTTTATTGCAAGATAAATACAAAAAAACCTCACATTTGTGAGGTCTTTGAACATTTTTGTGTTATACGCAACAAAGATGGCTAATCAGATATCCAGATTATGCTTACCGTGTGAGACTTTGGCCTTCAAGTAGCTTTCGTTACCCGACTTAATGTGAGCAGAGGTGTTCACTACTTCTGCAATCTCAATACCAAACTCTTTAAGTTCATTGATTTTCTTAGGATTGTTGGTCACTAAGCGAATTTTTGTGGTCCCCAAAGCACGCAGCATTTCTGCCGCTTCAGTGAAATCACGTAAGTCATCGCCAAAACCTAAGTGGTTATTCGCTTCGTAAGTGTTCATCCCTTCGCTTTGAAGACGGTACGCATCAATCTTGTTGTATAGACCAATACCACGACCTTCTTGGCGCAGATAAAGAATCACACCGCCCGTTTCACCCATGATTCTAATGGTTTCGTCTAGTTGCTCACCGCAGTCACAACGAGAAGAATGGAAAACATCACCAGTAAGACACTCAGAGTGCATACGAACAAGAGGTATGTCTTGTGTCTTGTCTGCTGATTTAAATATCACAGCCACATGCTCTTTATCTGTTTTCAACCCATGAAAAGACAGAAGTTCAGCATCGATACTGCTTGTTACCCCTACTTTGAAATCTATTCTGGCACGCACTTCCGCCATAGCTATACTCACTTGAAAATTCGATGTATTTAACGACACTACAGGATATGTCTAGGCAATATTTTGTAGTGGACTATCTAATGATAGACACTATGAGGCTGTTAACAATTTTTTTCAAGGTCGACCACGAACAAATTGTTATAATATAACAATTAATTATCCAGATAAGAAAAAACCCCACATTGAGGTGGTCAATGTGGGGTTATAAATTAATCACTTGCGACTAAGACTGTATTTTTACAGAACGCTCAACTTACTTGAGTTTGCTTCCAAATGACAAGCTGAACCCAAGCATTTTCTAATTCAGTGAGCTCTTCTTGCGTAAGTGTAGAAATGCTCGACTTCGCACTGTATTTTTCTGCCCACTTGTCTGACTGGACATGAGTATGGAACTCTTTCTTTAAATTTGAGATTACGTTATCCACAGATACATCCTTATATAACAGTGCTTAGCCTTTATAATCCTTTAATGTTACAAAATACAGGTCAATTGGTAAACAGTAATACACATTTTTTATGAGCTCTTTCTAACACTTTTTACTGATAAATATATAAATAAGAGAAATAATAGGCTTGGTAGAAGCCAAAGTAATAGGTTTGAAGCGTTCATAGCTGGCTTATAAAGCACAAACTCGCCAAATCTCTCTGTCATATATTGAGTAATTTCATTATTACTCTTCCCTTCTTTCACCATATTAAACACAACAAGACGTAAATCTTTTGCTATCGGCGAGTTCGATTCAATCAGGTTTTGATTCTGACATTGAGGGCAGCGCAGCGTTTTTGCCAAGCTAATAGCACGCTGCTGTTGATCAGGGCTTTCGAACTCAAACAGTTCAACTTGAATGCTTGTCTCTTTATTACTGGCTGTAAACAACTCTTCTGCTATGGTCGGAAAGCTAATAATAATAACTGCAGACAAGATTACGACTATCTGTATTAAAGACTTCATCATCCAATCTCACCATTAAAGTACATGGCAAGTTCGTTTTGCCATACGGATTCATTAATCACACCCAGTAGCTTCTTAATGATTTGGCCGTCAGCGTCAACCAAGTATGTCTCCGGCGTACCGATGACCCCTAACTCCAAGGCTAACTTCCCCTGAGGATCGCTAATGACTTTTGAATATGGGTTTCCATCGTTCGACAACACATTAATAGCGGCAGCTGAGTTATCTCGGTAATTAAGACCAACAATAGGAATGCCTTTATCGTGGAGTTTGAGCAAAAAGGCGTGTTCGGTTTTGCAGATACCACACCATGACGCCCAGACATTCACCAACTGATAAGAGTGCTCAGTAATATCCGTTCGCGTCAGTTCTTGTTGCCCTCTGATGCCTTCGCTATTGGCTAACGCTGCCGATGTAAATTCAGGGAACGATCTCTGCTGCATCGATACTGTGGTGGTTTGCTGCTTGTTATCAAGCGCGAACAAAAATGCCAACACCACTATCAGTGCCAATACAATAAGCGTGATGAGTTTGTTACGAACGCTGGTATTCATACTGTGACGCCTTAACGGTTTTCTTTTTACGATAAATCAATGAGAGCAACGCACCTAAAGCAGATATCAATCCACCGAACCAAATCCAACGAGCATAAGCCTTATATTGAACGCGGAATGCATAAGCGGTTGAATCCACTTTTTCACCCATGGTGATATACACGTCGCCATGCCAGAACCACTTCATGGCAGGCTCACTCATGTTCATGACTCTAACTTGGTAATGTCTTCTTTCTGGTGTGATGTAAAAGCTTCGTTCATTAGCCTCTAAGTCAAGCACTGCCCTTTCGGCAGTAAAGTTCGATGCAACATAAAGCTCAGTATCACGATGAGAAAGCGTCCAGTCCATAAACTCAACCTGTTCACCGGGGCTCAATTTATAACTGCGTTCAAACGAATGGTAACTGTTCATCGCGGCACCTACCGCTAATACAGCGACACCCATATGTGCGAATGTCATTACCCATACTTTACGTTGGAATTTAGAACTCCGTGTGACCACTAAGCCATAAACATGAGTCAACACAACCCAAAACGCGAGTGACCATGTCATCAGTGCCATCACTTGAATCTTCTCTACTTGCACAACATAGCAGGTAAATCCGAGGACAATAGATAGCAGAGCGATTAACGCCATAACGCCTTTCGACGCTTGGGGTTTGATACTGAGCAATGGAGCAAGGCCAACAACGCACATTGCGAACAAAGCTAACGGTGCTATTAGCAGGTTAAAGTAAGGTGCGCCTACCGATATATTTCCAAGACCTAACAGCTCAAACACCATTGGATAGAAAGTACCGAAAACCACGACGGCCGTTGCCAAAACGAATATGAGCACGGCAACTAAACTCAAAAAGGTTTTACTGGCAAAGCGTGTGATTGGGCTAGACTCGAAAGATTCACCACGCACAATAAGCAGAGAAAACGAACTCACCAACACCACGACCAAGATCAGTAGCAGTGCGATGCCTTTACTTGGGTCAACCGCAAAGGCGTGTACTGAAGTGAGTACGCCAGAGCGAACAATAAAGGTGCCGAGAATACTTAAACAAAACGTAATGAAGGCAAGACTCAGAGACCACTTCAACAGTTGTTGCTTGCCCTTGGCAACACCTAAGGTATGTAACAAAGCAGTTGAAGTGAGCCAAGGTAACAAGCTCGCGTTTTCAACAGGATCCCAGAACCACCAGCCGCCCCAACCTAATTCGTAATATGCCCACCAAGAACCAAGAATGATCCCCGCGGTTAAAAAGATCCACGCAACTAAACACCAGCTTCGACAATGAGCGACCCAATCAAACTCAATCGGGTCCACCAATAACGCCGCGACTGCAAAGGCCAGTACAACCGAAAACCCTACATAACCTAGATAAAGTAACGGCGGATGGAATATCAAACCGACATCTTGCAGCATCGGATTAAGGTCTCGTCCTTCAAGTGGCAAGGTTGAATTCAATTCAAATGGGTTGGATGCAAATAGCGTGAACCAAGCGAATATTGCGAGCAGTACATTCATCACCCACAGCACACGGCTTTGATATTCTCTTGAGTAGCGTTTTTGCAAAGCAATAACACCGGACCAACAGCTGATGGTCAGTACCCAAAACAACAATGAGCCTTCATGCCCTGCCCACACGGCGGCCATTTTAAAAAAGGAAGGTAACTGGGTATTAGAATGTTCTGCGACATACAGAACAGAGAAGTCGTCACTGATAAAGGCATAGCCAAGCAGAATAATAGCGCCAATTGAAAATAGTGCGCTTGAAAGAGAGAAGCTGCGAATTAAACCAAGGTTCGGTGATTGCTTGGCGAGCATTGGGTAAATCGAATGCACAGCGATAATGCTGCTAAGCACAGCGACCAAAACTAAACTAAACAGCCCCAAAGAACCGACCATATCACCTCAATAAGGCTCCACCTAAGTAGAACCAAGTAAAACCGTTGTTAGCTTCTTTACGCAAAGAAACAAAGAATGAGTAAGCAGATGCCCAGTATCCAACATCTACTCACTAACAAACTTGAGCAGAATTAAGCGAGTGTTAATTGCCCAGCATAAAGAACAAAGGTTCGTAGCATTAACACGCCCATTAAGCTCAAAGACGTCACAGAGAAGATATACACCGAACTATGACGAATAGAGTCTGGCGTGACAGCATTGAGTAACAAGGGTAAAACCATGCCTACCCCTATAACGCCGTACCAGAACCAACTTGCCCAGAAGCCGCTGCCAATCGCGTTCCACACTGCTTGTTCGCTTTGCCCACCAGCAAATACCAGCCCAGTCAAGAAAGTCACCAGAACAAATAATTCGAACATCACAACCGGACGCTCAAATCCGTGAATCCAAGAAACACTGATGCTGTGTGGCGATTCTTTGAAAACCAAAACACCAAACAAAATACACGCAGCCGCACCCGAAGATAAACTCGAGAATAAGAATAGAATCGGCAGTACTGGGTTATTCAGCATTGGGAAGGTATTTAACGCCGAAAGCAGGAAGCCAGTATAAGCGGCAAGCATCAGAGCAAGAATAGCTAAGAATATTTCCAAAGCATTTTCAAACACTTCTATTTTGCCAATCCAATTCCCAACAAAATCGAGTCGTCCTTTTAACCAAGCTTGGTCATTCAAGAACACTACGATTTGATCTCGGAATATAATGCCGATCCAAAGAAATAAGATCACCATATACACTTGGAATAAGATCACACCCATCGACATCACAGACGTTGGGTTATAGAAGATCATGATCTTCCAAAAGGATAACGGTTTTGTTAAGTGGAAGACCAAGATCAACAGACCTGAAATGATCCCAAATGGCGCAAGAAAAGCGGTCGCCTTTAACACACCATTATGAGCAGGATCGCCTTCAATGACCTTTCGTTTAAGGTAAATGGAAATCATGACGGCACCCGCCGACATCCCCGCCAGAAATAGATAGATAGCTATAATCCAGTCCCATACCACGGTACCAGACTGAAAAGCTGTGTCCCATGCACTCATAATCAAATCTCCCCTTTTTGGTGTGGCACTTTATAGAGTTTTGGCTGAGTCCCTAGGTAGGCTTTATCTCTGTAAACCACTTCCGATTGAAGCACTTGGTTTATCTCACTCTTAGGGTCGTTCAAGTCGCCAAATATCAGCGCGTTAGTTGGGCAAGATTCAACACAAGCAGGTAACTTCCCTTGAGCCAAGTTAGTATCACGGCAGAAATTACATTTATCAGCGGATTTATTCTCTGGGTGGAAAAAGCGCACTTGATATGGACAAGCTAATAAGCAGTAACCACAACCCACACACTTCTCTTTGTGCACATCAACAATGCCGGTTTTCTCATCTTTATAGGCTGCCCCCGTTGGGCAAACCATCACACACGGAGCATTATCACAATGTTGGCAAGAGTTACGGGTAAAACGGTAATCAACATTTGGATATTCGCCTTGAGGTTCGCTCTTAATGATCTCTAAGCGCGATACACCCTCTGGCACTTTATTTACTTCACGACACGCTTCAGTACAGGCAGTACAACCGATACACGCGGTTTCATCATGAACCATTCCATAGCGCTTAGTGCCATCTTCCTGAACATTAGCCAACGTTTTACGGCTTGTTACCGCCGCCGTTCCTGCAACCCCGGTCGTAAAGATCACAGCGCCTGCGCCAGCTAAAAAGTTTCTTCTTGAGCAGCTCATAGATTACTCCCCTTCTTTCTTCTGGTTGAAGTCTGAATGGCAATCCACGCACAGCTTAATGGTTTGCTTTTTATCTAAGCTCAGCACCTTAGCTTCAGTCGCATGAACATCATGGCAGTTTGAACATGTTAAGTTCTGTGCGTGAACATCGTGAGTCCAGCTCGCTTCACGCAGATCATCCGGTTTATGACAATCTATACATTGGCTATTGGCGTCTAGAATTAAGCTAGGATCGAGGAAGACCTTTTCAGTTCCCTGCTGTGATTGGGCCGCGCGATACTTCACCACTTCAGGTGCACCTTCACGGTGATCGGGGCCAATAGAGGTATGACAATCGGTACAATTCACTTCACGACCAAGTAAAGCGTGTGCGCTCTTACCGTGTGAACCCAATATCGTTTCTTTGGAGTCTTTGTGGCATTGAACACACTTGTAGTCTTTGTCGCGGATTAATTCGACTTCATGTCTTGTTGATTCTCCCACTGGCGTAACAGCAGGCTCAGCAACAGCATGAATGGAATAACCATAGAGGCAGAATGCTAGAAGGGATTTAAGCATTATGACTATGGCCAATTTAATATTGCCCATTTTATCCTTTCCTTATACCGGCATTATTTAACTCTCAACTAAATAATATTCCGGTTAAACAAAAGTACCCTTAAACGATATTATTAACGTTTAAATGATATCAATTCTTATTTTGGATAAGCCACAACGCTTTCTATATTTAGAATATACCTCTAATTAGGTAATGCGAAATTTTCGAAGGTTAATATGTGAACATAATCACCCTATTTATCACAAGGGCATAGTATGTAATTGCTTGTTATATTTGATAATAATTATCACTTAAACTTCCTTCCACAAGCTAACACATACCCCTTTAGGGTTATATAAACTTCAACGTGATTAAAGTCACTGCTATTAATTGATCTAAAACAAGCAAACTTCCGACACGTAACAAAATGTGTTTATTTATGAATTAATATAAACAGGAATTCTCCAGTTCTTAATTTGAATAGCAAACTCACAACGCTTGGTATAAAAATCAGTATATTGGAGATATCACTGTGAAAAAGCACTGGATACGTAATTCCGTCACAGCACTATTAATGGTTAGCGCGTCACTAGCAAGCGCGACCAGTTTTGCTGCGTCTGAACAAAAAGAAATTGGTGATCCTCGTAACGACCAGTTCGAGCAAAACCACCCTGATCAATATCACTCATGGAGACAAACGTCAGAAAGTGAAACTATTGAAGATGCGCTAAAAGAAGATCCAAACATGGTGATCATGTGGGCTGGCTACGGGTTCGCAAAAGACTACAACAAAGCGCGCGGCCACTTCTATGCGATTGACGATGTAAGACAAACCTTGCGTACTGGCGGTCCGACCGACGAAAGCTCAGGTCCAATGCCAATGGCGTGTTGGAGTTGTAAGAGCCCAGACGTTGCACGTGTTATTGAAGAACGCGGTGAAGATGGCTACTTCGAAGGCAAGTGGGCACGTCTTGGTAACGAGATCGTCAACCCTATTGGTTGTGCTGACTGTCATGACACCCAAAGCGATGAGTTCAAAAACGGCGAGCCAGCACTGAAAGTTACACGTCCTTATGTTGAACGCGCTTTCGAAGCGATTGGTAAAAAGTTTGACGAGCAGAGCCGTTTAGACCAACAAGCTTCAGTTTGTGCACAATGCCACGTGGAATACAACTTCACCGGCCCAACCAAAGGCGTGAAATTCCCTTGGGACAAAGGGACACGTGTAGAGCAAATGGAAGAGTACTATGATGACATTAACTTTAAGGATTGGACGCACAAGGTATCTAAAGCGCCAATGCTAAAAGCGCAGCACCCTGGCTATGAAACATGGCGTGAAGGTATTCACGGTAAGAACAAAGTCGTTTGTGCTGACTGTCATATGCCTAAAGTCACCAAAGAAGACGGCACTGTTTACACCGACCATAAAGTGGGTAACCCATTTGACCGCTTCGAAGATACGTGTGCCAACTGTCATACTCAATCGAAAGAGACCATGCGTAATATCGTTTCAAGCCGTAAAGCTCAAGTGCTAAACATGAAGCTGACTGCTGAGAAACAAATCGTTGCTGCTCACTTTGAAGCAGGCGCAGCATGGGAAGTAGGTGCAACTGAGCAAGAGATGGAGCCAATCCTACTGGATATTCGTCACGCTCAATGGCGTTGGGACTACGCAATCGCGTCTCATGGTGTTCACATGCATGCACCAGAAGTTGCGCTTGAGGTTCTAGGTACAGCCGTTGACCGTGCAGCCGATGCTCGTACTAAGATCATTCGTCTATTAGCGAAGAAAGGCATCACTGACCCTATTGAAATTCCTGATATCTCGACCAAAGAAGCGGCTCAAAAAGCACTAGGAATGGACATGGATAAGATGAACGCTGAGAAACAACACTTCTTAGACACAGTTGTTCCTAAGTGGGAAGAGCAAGCTGAAAAACGTGAAGCGAACTACGAATACTAGTTTCTTCAAATAGACCATAACAACAAAACCAGCCACACTATTAAGGTGTGGCTGGTTTTTTTAGGTTTTGGGGGAATACACATCAATACCTACCTCCGATCTACTCGCTAATTCAAGGAATCAAGAATGAGAACCTTACTTTCACTTTCAGCATTGTGCGTTGCACTGTTAAGTTCTGGCGTTCACGCGTCTGAGCGCGCCGATATAGGTTGGGAGTTAATTGAGAAAGGTGCAATGGTGGTTGATGTCAGAACACCTGAGGAGTTCAAACAAGGGCATCTAGACAACGCCATTAACTATCCACTGTCTGAGGTCGCAACACACTTTGCCAACATAGATAAAGACCAACCGATTGTCTTGTATTGCCGCAGTGGTAATCGCTCAGGACAAGCCTATCAATTCTTGCAGGCTCAAGGCTTTACTCAAGTCCACAACGCAGGTGGCCTGATTGAAATGCAGGAAAGTAAATAACGAAAGACAAACGATTAACGACTAGCGATTATGCCAAGCTTAGCGGATCATCTGTTTGGCTTGGTTGATCGAATGAATAATTGAGACACGATCAATTCCCTTCTGATTAGAGTCGAGAATTTGAGTCCAAGCATCGATCGCTTGTTGATAGCGCATACTGATGAAGTGATCGGTCGCGATTAACATCAAGGCTGTTCGATCGTTCGGATCAAGATCCATAGATTGTTCTAGCAGTCTGTTTACTTCATCACTCATCGCTTGTGAACCGAGGTAATAAAGTGCGGTGGCTTTAGCGGAATACAAGCCTGAAGGTGCTTGAGGATCTAAACGAATCGCGTAATCGTAGCAGGTAAACGCCGCATCAAACTCCCCTTTCTGCATATAAACGCCACCAAGCTTAAACCATAAATCAGATTGATTCGGGTCTTGCTTAAGGCTTTGTTGCAGCTCATCTTGAAAATCTATTGTGGTGTAATTTTCGTTGCCATTGGAAGGTGCTTGAGGCAGTTCTTGTTTCATTTGAAACCAGACGGTGACACTGAGTAGCACTGCGGCGAGTGATATAAAAAGGTTACCCTTGTGGTTACCACTGTTTTTGTTTGATGCAACAACAATCACCACCAAAAACAGGCTCATCAATAACAAAGCAACCAGTAACCAGATATCCATTTTACTCTCCCTTTTTATCCGACCATTCACTCTACCTCTTTCGCCACAAAGCAAACTTGATCAAGGTATAGCTATTGGTATTTAACGTTTCTCCACAAACAACAGGCAATAAAAAACCGAGCACTTAGGCTCGGCTTTTTCAATAGTAAGCTTAATTACTTAGCGTAATCGAGATTACTCAGTGTCTTGCTCGCTATCACTTTCAGAGTCAGAAGCATCTGATGCTTGCTCTTCACTTGATTCAGCAACTTCAGCGTTGATAGTTTCAGCATTTGCTTCTTCAGCTTCGCCTTCTACAATCTCAGCTTCTTCTACTTCGTCGATACGTTGTAGACCTACAACGTTCTCGTCTTCAGCAGTACGAATCAGTGTTACACCTTGAGTGTTACGACCAACTTGGCTTACTTCCGCTACGCGAGTACGTACTAGTGTACCTGCGTCGGTGATCATCATCATTTCATCGCCTTCTTCAACTTGAACAGCGCCAACTACTGGGCCATTACGTTCAGAGACTTTGATAGATACTACACCTTGCGTTGCACGGCCTTTCGTTGGGTATTCAGCTAGCTCAGTACGCTTACCGTAACCGTTTTGAGTCACAGTTAGGATATCGCCTTCGTTAGAAGGAACAATCAGTGAAACCACTTGATCGTCTTCTGGAAGCTTCATACCACGAACACCAGAGGCAGTACGGCCCATTGCACGTACTTTGTCCTCGTTAAAGCGAACAACTTTGCCCGATTTAGAGAACAGCATGATGTCGCTATCACCGTTAGTGATGTCAACGCCGATCAGTGAATCGTCGTCACGTAGGTTAACAGCGATTAGGCCGTTAGCACGTACGTTTGCGAATTGATCCAGAGATGTCTTCTTAACAGTACCGTCGCCTGTTGCCATGAAGATGAATTTCTCGTTAGAGAACTCAGAAACAGGCAGGATAGCCGTAATACGCTCACCTTCTTCTAGAGGAAGAATGTTCACAATAGGCTTACCACGAGCAGTACGACTTGCTAATGGCAGTTGGTAAACTTTCAGACGGTATGTCTTACCACGAGTAGAGAAACATAGGATGTTATCGTGAGTATTAGCAACAAGCAGACGCTCAATGTAATCCTCATCTTTCATCTTAGTTGCACTCTTACCTTTACCACCACGACGCTGAGCTTCGTAGTCGCTTAGGATTTGGTACTTAACGTAACCTGCGTTAGAAAGCGTTACTACAACGTCTTCTTGAGCAATCAGCTCTTCCATGTCGATGTCATGAACTGCTGCTGTGATTTCTGTACGACGTTCGTCGCCATAGATTTCACGTACCGCTTCAAGTTCTTCACGGATAACTTCCATCAAACGCTCAGTGCTTGCAAGAATGTGCATTAGCTCAGCGATTTCTTCTAGAAGTGCTTTGTACTCGTCTAGAATCTTCTCGTGCTCTAGGCCAGTTAGGCGGTGAAGACGAAGTTCTAGAATAGCTTGTGCTTGTGTTTCCGTTAGGAAGTATTGGCCATCGCGGATGCCGTATTGGTCTTCCAACCAATCAGGACGAGCCGCATCAGTACCTGCACGCTCAAGCATTGAAGCAACGTTACCAAGATCCCAACCACGAGACACTAAACCAACTTTAGCTTCTGCTGGTGTTGGCGCGCTCTTGATCAGTTCAATGATTTCATCAATGTTAGCAAGTGCTAGAGACAATGCTTCAAGGATGTGTGCACGGTCGCGCGCTTTCTTCAGTTCGAAGATAGTACGACGAGTCACAACTTCGCGACGGTGGTCTACGAAGCACTTAAGCATGTCTTTGATGTTGAACAACTGTGGTTGACCGTTGTTCAACGCAACCATGTTGATACCGAAAGTCGTTTGCAGTTGAGTTTGAGCGTATAGGTTGTTAAGAACCACTTCGCCTACTGCGTCACGCTTACATTCAATAACAATACGCATACCGTCTTTATCAGACTCGTCACGCAGTGCACTGATGCCTTCTACTTTCTTATCTTTAACCAGTTCAGCAATCTTCTCGATCAAACGAGCTTTGTTTACTTGGTAAGGGATCTCAGTAACGATAATGGTTTCTTTACCATTCTTCTCTACTTCGATATCCGCTTTTGAACGCATGTAAACCTTACCGCGGCCAGTCTTGTAAGCATCTACGATGCCTTTACGACCACTGATAAGTGCTGCTGTTGGGAAGTCAGGACCAGGGATATAGTCCATTAGCTCATCAATAGTGATATCTTCATTATTGATAAATGCTAAACAGCCATCAACAACTTCACCAAGGTTATGTGGTGGGATGTTGGTAGCCATACCTACTGCGATACCAGAAGCACCGTTTACCAATAGGTTAGGAATTTTTGTAGGAAGTACTGCTGGAATTTGTTCTGTACCATCGTAGTTCGGTACGTAATCCACAGTTTCCTTATCAAGGTCAGCCAGGAGCTCGTGAGCAATTTTCGCCATACGAACTTCGGTATAACGCATTGCAGCCGCGGAGTCGCCATCGATAGAACCAAAGTTACCTTGGCCATCAACTAGCATGTAACGCAGTGAGAACGGTTGCGCCATACGAACAATAGTATCGTATACAGCACTATCACCATGTGGGTGGTATTTACCGATTACATCACCTACTACACGAGCAGACTTTTTATATGGTTTGTTCCAATCATTACCTAGTACATTCATCGCGAACAAAACGCGGCGGTGTACAGGTTTTAGGCCATCACGCACATCTGGAAGGGCACGACCAACGATGACGGACATCGCGTAGTCTAGGTATGAACCTCTAAGCTCATCTTCAATATTTACGGGCGTGATCTCTTTCGCTAGATCGCTCATAGAGCCATTTTCCCTCTATAGTCAGATCGTATTTTTGAATACGTATAAGACCGAAAAATATAACACAAATTTACCTACGGAGGCATCACTTTCCCTCTCCTTTTACCATCTTGTGACCCTTGTAGCCAATCAATTGATGAGAAATTGCACCTCCGCATCATATCTTGCTGAAACATGGTCACTTTACATCCAATAAACTAGCAAAATTGTAGATCTTCTGGTCAGGGCGAAAAGGCAAGTTATAATGCCTGCAATTTCATGGATGCATTATTTAACTTGGAAATGCCGATTATGACTAAATCACAGAACGTAGACCCAGCAGAAATCAAAAAATTTGAAGACATGGCGTCGCGCTGGTGGGATCTGGAAGGCGAGTTTAAGCCTCTACATCAAATCAACCCATTGCGCCTAAATTACGTGCTAGAAAAAACCGAAGGTTTATTTGGTAAGAAAGTACTCGACGTTGGCTGCGGTGGCGGCATTTTGGCTGAAAGCATGGCTGTTGAAGGTGCGGTAGTCACTGGCCTAGATATGGGTAAGGAGCCACTAGAAGTGGCACGTCTTCACGCATTAGAAACAGGCACCAAGCTAGATTACATCCAAAGCACCATCGAAGACCATGCAGAACAAAATCCGCAAACTTACGATGTAGTAACGTGCATGGAAATGCTAGAGCACGTTCCTGATCCACAATCTGTGATTAGTGCATGTTCAAAATTAGTGAAACCGGGTGGTCACGTGTTCTTTTCTACCTTGAACCGTAACTTCAAATCTTACCTGTTCGCTATTGTTGGTGCAGAGAAGCTGCTTAAGATCGTTCCTGAGGGCACTCATGAGCACGAGAAGTTCATTCGCCCGGCAGAACTTATCAAGATGATTGATAACACCCCACTGCAAGAGTTAGGCATCACTGGCCTTCACTATAATCCACTGACTGACAGCTACCGTTTGGGCCACAATGTCGATGTAAACTACATCGTTCACACTCAAAATTCCGCCCAATAACTGCTTGTATAATTACCAGTATCCCTACCGTAAAACCTTTTGTAAAAAAGACTAATGAAAAGAGTTGCAATTAACATAACTTTGCGACTTTTTTCAGTCTAAATTTCGTGCGCTAGCTTCCATTTTGACCACCTAGATTTAATTTTAATCACCCAAAATCCATCGCTCATTTTGTTCAAAGATCAAGGGATTTTTTTTTATGGGAGTGCAAAAATAAAGCATCCTTAAAAGCCGAGTTTTATACAATCAAGTCACATCTAACCTCATCAGTTAGTGGTCACTTACAGTTTTTTTTCAATCCACCACTTATCCACAAGCAACCCAATTTCTTTACCTTGAAAAATATCAGTTGTAGCACTATCTTGTAACCCAACAAACAAATGACCCCTATATGTTGTGTTTGAACTACAATGTATGGGTAGACCAAGATCACAAAGCCGAAACGTAATTTACAAAAATTACACAGAAATACACAAAAACACGGCCTTGTTCAGTTTTGTTAGGGAAATTAAGCAGAATGAACCAACAACTTACTGTTACCAAGCGTAACGGGCGCAAAGAAACGATCGATCTAGAGAAGATCCATCGCGTGATTACATGGGCAGCTGAAGGCTTGCACAATGTTTCTGTATCACAAGTAGAATTGAAAGCTCACATTCAGTTTTACGATGGCATCACCACTACTGACATTCATGAGACTATCATCAAGTCAGCAGCGGATTTAATCTCTGAAGAGACTCCTGATTACCAATATCTAGCAGCACGTCTGTCTGTATTCCACCTACGTAAAAAAGCGTACGGCGAATACGAGCCGCCTGCATTATACGACCACGTTGCAAAACTGGTTGATATGGGTAAATACGATAGCCACCTAATGGAAGACTACACGAAAGCTGAGTTTGACGAGCTTGACGAGTACATCGACCACAAACGTGACTTAGACTTCTCTTATGCAGCGGTTAAGCAGCTTGAAGGTAAATACTTCGTGCAAAACCGTGTAACGAAAGAAATCTACGAGAGTGCTCAGTTCCTTTACATTTTAGTTGCTGCGTGTCTATTCGCTAAGTACCCGAAATCGACTCGTCTTGACTACATCAAACGTTTTTACGACGCATCGTCTACGTTTAAGATTTCTCTACCTACACCGATCATGTCTGGTGTACGTACACCTACTCGTCAATTTAGTTCTTGTGTACTGATCGAGTGTGGTGACAGCCTTGATTCTATCAACGCAACAGCAAGCTCAATTGTTCGTTACGTATCTCAACGTGCCGGTATTGGTATCAACGCAGGTCGTATCCGTGCGCTTGGTTCTGAAATCCGTAATGGTGAAGCGTTCCACACTGGCTGTATTCCTTTCTACAAATACTTCCAAACAGCAGTAAAATGTTGTTCTCAAGGTGGTGTTCGTGGTGGCGCAGCAACAGTGTTCTACCCACTATGGCACGGTGAAGTTCAGTCTCTATTAGTACTGAAAAACAACCGCGGCGTTGAAGAGAACCGTGTTCGTCACATGGACTATGGCGTACAGCTGAACAAGCTTATGTACTCTCGTCTTGTTCAAGGTGGCAACATCAGCCTGTTCTCACCTTCTGACGTACCTGGCCTTTACGATGCGTTCTTCGAAAACCAAGACCGTTTTGAAGAGCTATACGTTAAGTACGAAAACGATCCATCAGTGAAGCGTGAAACAGTAAAAGCTGTTGAGCTATTCTCTCTGCTAATGCAAGAGCGTGCTTCTACTGGTCGTATCTACATTCAGAACGTTGACCACTGTAATACACACAGCCCGTTTGACTCTGAAGTTGCCCCTGTTCGTCAATCGAACCTATGTCTAGAAATCGCGCTTCCAACTAAGCCGCTTTCTAACGTAGAAGATGACGAAGGCGAAATTGCACTATGTACGCTTTCAGCGTTCAACCTTGGCGCAATCAATGAACTTGACGACCTAGCAGAGCTTTCTGAGCTGGTTGTTCGTGCTCTAGATGCACTTCTTGATTACCAAGACTACCCGCTTCCAGCAGCATACAAATCGACAATGAACCGTCGTACTCTAGGTGTGGGTGTTATCAACTACGCATACTACCTAGCGAAGAATGGTGTTAAGTACTCTGATGGCAGCGCAAATGGCCTGACTCACCGTACTTTTGAAGCGATTCAGTACCACTTGCTAAAAGCATCTGTTGAACTAGCGAAAGAGCAAGGTCGTTGCCCATCTTTCCACGAGACCAACTACGCGAAAGGCCTACTGCCAATCGATACTTACAAGAAAGATATCGACTTAGTATGTGAAGAGCCACTGCACTACGATTGGGATTCTCTACGTGAAGAGATCATGGAGCACGGTCTGCGTAACTCTACGCTAACAGCGCTTATGCCTTCAGAGACATCGTCTCAAATCTCGAACGCGACTAACGGTATCGAGCCACCACGTGGTTACGTATCTGTGAAAGCATCGAAAGACGGCATCCTGAAGCAAGTTGTTCCAGATTTCCTAAATCTAAAAGAGAACTACGAGCTGCTTTGGAACATTGGTTCTAACGACGGTTACCTACACCTAGTGGGTATCATGCAAAAATTCGTTGACCAAGCTATCTCTGCAAACACTAACTATGATCCAAGTGTTTACGACAGCGGTAAAGTACCAATGAAGAAGCTGCTTCAAGACCTACTAACAGCGTACAAGTACGGTGTTAAGACGCTTTACTACCATAACACTCGTGATGGTGCTAAAGACGACCAAGGCGATGCAGTTCAAGTGCCGGAAGAAGATTGTGAAGGCGGCGGTTGTAAGATCTAAACCGCAATAAACATTAAGACCCCAGAGAAGAGTTATCTTCTCTGGGTTTAAAGCATTAACAGGGTCCGTTTTATGACGGGTCTTTAAAGGATTTGAGGCATTTATGGCTTACAGTACTTTTTCTCAGCAAAAAAATGACCAACTAAAAGAACCAATGTTCTTGGGTCAGTCGGTAAACGTTGCACGTTACGACCAACAAAAATTCGAAATCTTCGAAAAGCTTATCGAGAAGCAGCTTTCTTTCTTCTGGCGTCCAGAAGAAGTAGACGTGTCTAGCGACCGTATCGACTACAACAAGCTTCCTGAGCATGAAAAGCACATCTTCATCTCTAACTTGAAGTACCAAACACTTCTAGATTCTATCCAAGGCCGCAGCCCGAACGTTGCCCTACTTCCATTGGTATCACTACCAGAAGTAGAAACTTGGATTGAGACTTGGTCTTTCTCTGAAACGATTCACTCTCGTTCTTACACGCACATCATCCGTAACATCGTGAATGACCCAGGCGTAGTATTTGACGACATCGTTGAAAACGAAGAGATCCTTAAGCGTGCTAAAGACATCGCTTTCTACTACGACGACCTAATCAAGCTAACGGCTGACTACCACCGCTACGGTGAAGGCAACCACAGCATCAACGGCGAAGACGTTAAGATTTCACTTCACGACCTGAAGAAGAAGCTTTACCTATGTCTAATGTCGGTAAACGCACTAGAAGCAATCCGTTTCTACGTAAGTTTCGCATGTTCATTTGCATTCGCTGAGCGTGAGCTAATGGAAGGTAACGCTAAAATCATCAAGCTAATCGCTCGTGATGAAGCGCTTCACCTGACTGGTACTCAGCACATGATCAACTTGCTACGTAACGGTCAAGACGACTTCGCATTCATGCAAATCGCTGAAGAGTGCAAGCAAGAGTGTTTCGACCTATTTAAAGAAGCAGCAGAGCAAGAGAAAGAATGGGCAGAATACCTATTCAAAGACGGCTCTATGATTGGTCTCAACAAAGACATTCTTTGCCAATACGTTGAGTACATTACCAACATCCGTATGCAAGCGGTTGGTCTAGGTGCGGCTTACCCAGCAGCAACATCAAACCCAATCCCATGGATCAACGCTTGGTTATCTTCAGATAACGTACAAGTTGCTCCACAAGAAGCTGAAATCAGTTCTTACCTAGTTGGCCAAATCGACAACGAAGTAAAAGCTGACGACTTTGAAGGATTTGAGCTGTAATGCCAACAATCAAAATCAACAAGCTGACTTCGATTGAATCTAACCCTTCAAACACTCTGTTGGAAACAATGGAACAAGCTGGGTTAGAACCAGAATACAACTGCCGAGATGGCCACTGTGGCGCATGCCGCTGTACGTTGGATTCTGGTGAGGTTGAGTACGTTGGTTTTGCTATGGCTTACACACAAGGCGATGAGATTTTGCCATGCATCTGCAAAGCAAAAACCGATTTATCGCTGAGTAACGTGATTCACAGAAGCAAACAGAAGCGCGCCTAATCTATTCGATTTAAGTTCGCTTGCTTAGTTTCATTTGCTTTCGCTTTAGATAGAATCACGTAAGTTCAAACGCTTCATCAGAGATGATAAGTATTAAAAAGGGTCCGCCTCCTCTTGGAATGCGGACCCTTTTTCTATTCGTCTCTTTAGCTCTAAACCACCGAGCCAAACTAGATGGCTACTGTTGAGTCAGGTTCAGAGTCACAGAGCCAATGTAACAAGCGCTTCGGCACTCTCCACAGCCATTGCACTTATCTTGAACGACCGTAGGCAACTCTCCTACTTCAATGTGTATCGCACCGGCAGAACAAGCGGTTTGGCACGCATTACAGTCCATTTGCATGTAGTTATTGCAGCTATCAGCAAAGCTGGGCTTCAGGTCGACATAAGGCGTCACGGTTTGATGAAGCGCGCCAGTCGGACACACGTCACTGCACTTATTACACATCGAACAACTGTTGTAATCCAAATTCAGCAACGCACTGCCCTCTAGCATCTCAATAACGCTATTCGGACACGCTTGCTCACACAACCCACAACCGTCGCAAAGACGCTCAAACAGCACCTCATCGACAGCTCTAGGTGGCCTAGCATGTAAGCGCTGTGATTTCTCTTCATAACTTGCCGCAGCTTTAACCGGCTTAGAGAGTCGAGTTAAGAAACCACGCCTATTTGAATTTATTTGCTCAGACATTAATCGATATATAACTTTTTATTAGCAACGTTTAAATTATATTCAGATGTTAATTTATTAAGCCAATTAATTACATCGCTTGATAGCTTCTTATAAAATGATAAACCTGATGCTGTATTTAATTTATCTAAATAAGAAGAAGACCAAGGCAATAAGTGACACTCGAGTAATTCACGAGCTGAATTAATATTATTATTTTCTAACAAATACGCATGGGCGAATAACATTAAACCAAATTGATCTTCTGGCTCTCTTAAACCTGTATCCAATTCAATTTGGTTTAATTCTAGAAACTGTCGATATTCCACAGTCGATGCACCAAACACCACACGGTCCTTATCTAGGTACACAGAGCCCCAAGGCGGAGCTGGCATGTCTCCAACGCCTTCAAACAAGCGGCTAAACTCTGCAGCTAGAGCGTCTTCCTGTTCGTTTTGAAGTGCCAGTAAACAATCTTCTGATAAGACTTGGCTCTCTACTAGTGCCTGAACAATATCTAATAACTGTTCTTTATTTGTTGCTTGATAAAATAATGAACCGAGCAATTTATGCGTATCAATAATCATTCTTATTTATACCGTAATTGGTTTAACGACAATTATATAAATACGACGACTAGATTCTTTGATCTATTTTATACATTCGATTCATAAAATTTAAATTTCTCTCTTATTTGATGCCAATCAATCAATATTTAGAAATAAAAACATAGAAGCCAAACTACCTATAAAGTGCTAGCTATCAATAACAATAGGCATCTTAGAATGACGAATAAGAAAGAATCTGGGGTAATGAATCTTACTCGAAGAGGCTTCATGAAAGCTTCTTCGGCGGTAGGTAGTGCAGCCGCACTCGCGGGCGGTATCGCTTTACCTTTCAAATCCAAACCAGTAGCGGCTGCGGTTGCTGAGAATGTGGATGAGAAAATCGTATGGAGTGCATGTACAGTAAACTGTGGCTCTCGCTGCCCACTGCGTATGCATGTGCAAAACGGTGAAATCAAATACGTAGAAACAGACAACACGGGTACTGACGAATACGGTCATCACCAAGTGCGTGCGTGTCTACGTGGTCGCTCTATGCGTCGCCGTGTTTACAACCCAGATCGCCTGAAATACCCAATGAAACGTGTGGGCAAACGTGGTGAAGGTAAGTTTAAGCGTATTAGCTGGGAAGAGGCTTATGATGAAGTCGCTGGCACTATGCAACGCCTTATCAAAGACTACGGTAACGACACTATCTACCTAAACTACGGTACAGGTACGCTTGGTGGTACGGTGACTAAGTCTTGGCCACCAGCACAAACGCTGATTGCGCGTCTAATGAACCTAAGTGGTGGTTACCTAAACCATTATGGTGACTACTCAACAGCGCAAATCGCGAAAGGCTTGAGCTACACCTACGGTGGTTGGGCAAACAACAACTCTTTCTCTGACTTAGAGAACACTAAGCTTAACATCCAATTTGGTAACAACCCTGCTGAGACTCGTATGTCTGGCGGCGGTCTGATCCACCACTACGTAGAAAGCAAAAACAAATCAAACGCAAGAACGATCATCATCGATCCACGTTACACCGATACTGCCGGTGGCCGTGAAGATCAGTGGATCCCAATTCGCCCTTCTACCGATGCTGCATTGGTAGCGGGTCTTGCACACGTGATGATCACTGAAGACCTAGTCGACCAACCGTTCCTAGACAAATACTGTGTCGGTTACGATGAGAAGACCCTTCCTGCATCAGCGCCTAAAAACAGTGACTACAAATCTTACATCCTAGGTTTAGGTGAAGATGGCGTAGAGAAGACACCTGAGTGGGCTTCTAAGATCACAGGCATTCCAGTTGATACTATCGTTAAACTGGGCCGCGAGATGGGCACAGCGAAACCGTGTGCTATCCACCAAGGTTGGGGTCTACAACGTACTGCGAACGGTGAGCTAGCTTGTCGTGCAATCGCAATGCTGTCGCTACTCACTGGTTCTGTGGGTGTATCTGGCGGTTCGACAGGTGCTCGTGAAAGTGACATCAACATTCCGTTTGTTCGATTCCCGACTGTGCCAAACCCTGTTGAAACATCAATTTCAATGTTCATGTGGACAGACGCAATTCACCGTCACCACGAAATGACAGACATCACTGATGGTGTTCGCGGTGCAGAGCGCCTTAAGAACCCAATCAAGATGATCTGGAACTACGCAGGTAACTGCATCATCAACCAACACTCAGACATCAACAAGACGCACGCGATTCTTCAAGATGAGAGTGCGTGTGAAATGATTGTTGTAGTTGATAACCACATGACCTCTTCAGCGAAATACGCCGACATCATCCTGCCTGACTTAACCACATCAGAGCAAGACGACTGGTGTATGGATGGTAAAGCATCGAACATGCCTTACTTCATCTACGCACAAAAAGCGATTGAGCCTCAGTTTGAAGCAAAATCTATCTACGAGATGTGTACGCAACTTGCTAAGCGCATGGGCGTAGAAAAAGAGTTCACAGAAGGTCGTACTCAAGAGCAATGGATTGAGCACCTTTACGCGGAAACTCGTAAGAACGATCCAACACTGCCAACCTTCGAAGAGATGAAAGAACTGGGTATCTACAAGCGTAGTTACGACCACCACTACATCGCTTACGAAGATTTCCGTAAAGACCCTGAAGCGAATCCACTTACCACACCAAGTGGCAAAATCGAGATTTACTCAGAGCAACTGGCTGATATCGCGAAAACGTGGAAGCTGAAAGAAGACGAAGTGATTCACCCACTTCCGATTTACGCGGATTCTTTTGAAGGTCATAACGATCCACTAGCAGAGAAGTACCCACTTCAGCTAACAGGCTTCCACTACAAGGCTCGTACGCACTCAACTTACGGCAACGTTGCAGAGATCAAAGCTGCGGCACCGCAAGAGTTGTGGATCAACCCAATCGATGCGAAAGAACGTGGTATTGAAAGCGGCGACATGGTGAGTATTTTCAACGACCGTGGCGAAGTACATATTCCAGCGAAAGTGACACCAAGGATTCTTCCTCGAGTTGTCGCACTAGGCGAAGGTGCATGGTACGCACCAGATGGTCAGAAGATTGACCATGCAGGCTCTATCAACGTGCTGACGACTCAGCGCCCGAGCCCACTTGCTAAGGGTAACCCTCAGCATACAAACCTAGTTCAAATCAAAGCGCTAAAGAAAGCATAAGGTAGGTTGGAATGAAACAATACGGCTTTTACATTGATTCAAGTAAATGCACGGGTTGTAAAACCTGTCAGCTTGCTTGTAAAGATTATAACGATCTAGACATCAAAACGAACTACCGTCGTGTATACGAATACGCAGGTGGCGGCTTCACTCAAGATGGCGATACCTGGGTTCAGAAAGATGTTTTCTCTTACTACCTATCTATCGCTTGTAACCACTGTACTAACCCTGCATGTGTGAAAGTGTGTCCTTCGGGCGCAATGCACAAACGTGATGAAGACGGCTTGGTTGTGGTTGACGAGAGTGTGTGTATTGGTTGTCAGCACTGTAGCAATGCGTGTCCTTACGGCGCACCACAATACAATGCGAAGAAAGGTCATATGACCAAATGCGATGGTTGTTACCAACGTGTTTCAGAAGGCAAACAACCTATCTGTGTTGAGTCTTGCCCACTTCGTGCATTGGAGTTTGGTGAAATCAATACACTTCGCGAGAAGTACGGATCTGGTGCAGACGTGGCGCCACTGCCATCTTCAACCGAAACACTGCCAAACATCGTGATTAAGCTAAACAAAAACGCGAAGCCGACTGGCGATACCAGTGGTCACCTAGCAAACCCGAAGGAGGTGTAAGATGATTTTTCATGAGTGGTCTTTGATCTTCTTTACGGTGCTGGCTCAAACAGCTGTGGGTGGTTACTTACTTATTGGCGCACGTGCACTGGTACTTGGTCATGACGAAGAGAAACTGAACAGCTACAAGGTTCCAATGTTCATTCTGTGGGCATTAATGGGTCTTGGTTTTATGTTCTCGACAACGCACCTGGGCTCTCCACTACGCGCATTTAATGCCTTTAACCAATTAGGTTCGGCTTGGTTGTCTAACGAAGTGTTCTTCGGCGCGGCATTCTTCGCAGTAGGCGGCCTGCAGTGGCTACTGTCTGTGGTTAAGAAAGGTGGTGTAGCTATCCAAAAAGCACTGATGGTTGGCGCTATGGTACTGGGTGTTATCTTCATGTACGCGATGATCAACGTATACATGATCAACACAGTACCTACATGGGACAACATCTACACACCGATGAGCTTCATCATGACGATGGTTGTGGGTGGCTTGCTGCTATCTCAGTTCGTAATTGTATTTGCTAACGACAGCCGCTTTACGGTTGACCGTAACATCACCATGCTGGCTGTGATTGCGGTTGCGATCAGCTTACTTGTAACAGTAGGCAAACTGAACCTAATCGGTGACATCCAAACTTCAGCAGCAAAAGCCTCTGAGTTGGTTGACGGTTTAGGCAGCTATGTGATTCTTCAAGTTGCATTACTGATGGCAAGCTTACTGATTTGGATTCTACCTATGCTGAACAAAGCAAAAGTGAACCCAGTAAACCTAGGCCTAGCATTGGTACTGTTCTTAGCTTCAGAGTTAATCGGCCGTGGTTTGTTCTACAGCTTACACATGACAAGCGGTTTGTAATCACTTACTCAGTTTAAGTGCAGGTTACAATGCTATTCGCCACTTGTTGGCTTATCTAGAAGGCTAGATAAACAAAAGACCCCACAACCATATGGATGTGGGGCCTTTTTATTTGTTCTGTCTTAACCTTAGTTCAAGAGGTCTTGGCTCAAGAAAACTTGGTTAGCAGCAAGAGCTGCTTACTTGATGATAGCTGAAGGGATAAACATATCCTTCACGCGTTTTAGTGATGAATAGTCACCAAACATAGGTTTGCTATCTAGGTGTCTTCTCAACATGTCAGCCGCTACGGTTTTGATAATGGTACGCGCATCTTCACGATTGTATTGGCGATAGAACTCTAGCACTTGTCCCCACTCACCCGCTTCGCTCGATAACGCGATACTGAATGTATTGCCGTCTAACTTGCCCGTCACCAAGGCCAATTCCGTGCCGCACTTTTCTCTGGTTGCGCCCGCCAAGGCAAAAGTCGCCGCCAATGGGTCGCTCTTTTCGAGCTCACTCTCTTTTGGATCAGCCATCACCCATGAGTGATCGAAGCAATCTTCAACTTGCTCATTCGATTGTAGCCAAGCCGAAAGCGCACCTTTGGTCGACACTTCAGATACAGATAAGGTTTTCTTTCTCTCTGCCATGATGTGGCCAATATGATCAATCATCGGTTCATCAACACTGACTACGTTGCTCTCTAACAGCTTGTACACCATTTGTAGCAGTTTAACGCGCGTTTCTAAGCCAGACTTAGGCCCAAACAGTTTCACCTCAATGAAGGGCAGATAAGAGCGATAGCCCAACTCATAACCTTCAGGCAGCTTTAATTGGTCTAACACATCCGAGATACCCGACTCAGATAAGCCAAACGTAAACAAGCGACTGCATTCTGAAGCAACGACTTGAGGATACGTGCGAGACAAATCGGGTAGGATTTCAAAGGTCACCATGCGTTTGAATTCACTCGGTACACCCGGCGTGAAATAGAAAGTCGCATCATTGATTTTCAGCTTGAAGCCACATGCAGTGCCGACAGGGTTATCGACAATCTCAGAACTTGCTGGCAGCAAGGCTTGCTTAAGGTTGCTGTCAGGCATCGGCATACCACGTCCTGAGAACATCTCTTCCATACGAGCGAGCCATTCAGGGAACATGACTAACTTTTGCTCGGAAGCAGCGGCAGCAGCGGCTGCACTCATGTCATCGGTTGTCGGCCCTAAACCACCATTGACGATAACCACATCATAGTTAAAGCTCAGCATCAGCAGTTCTTCAACCAGAGCACTCATTTGGTCACCCACAGTGGAACGTTTCGCGAGAGCAAAACCATGCTGATAAAACTCACCAGACATCCAAGCTGCGTTTGTGTCTACAATGTCTCCATGAAGAACTTCTTCACCTGTGCTTAACATTGCGATTTTCGTCATATTTCTATCCCTTGTGGTCATAAAAAGACACTGCATTATTCATAAACTGGTCTATGGTTGAATTTGAGACATTTCAGCTTTTCACAAATATTAATAATGTTAAATCTAAGGTTTTCTTAGGAAAAGCGACAAATTATTAGTTCCCTAAATCAGACGTTTAATAGATAATTGTGACTCTGATCAATTCTTAACTTCTCATGGAGACCCTTGTGGCCAAATCACCGTTACTAGCAAAGGTTACTGCTGCATTTTCAATGCTAATGTCAGTTAACTCGGTTGCAAGCCAATACGACTTCGACCAGCCAATCAACCTTTCTTATTCGGATGAATGTGCTCAAGATTACTGTGTTAATGATAGCTTGTACACCTACAAGCCGAATACCAATTACGCACTGAGCGAATCAAGTGACGAGTACGACTTCTCAATCCAACAACCAAAACACATGTTGGTGAGTCAAGAGAAGGATTGGGATTACCTAATGGGCCAAACCTACACCATTTTGGGCTTAAGTGTCGCTACGGTGGGTTTAATGACTCTACTCCCTGAAAGTATCACCAAGTGGGATGATGACCAACGTGACATCAGCTCATTAGGTAAAAAGTGGAAGGATAACGTGTCTGATGGCCCAGTATGGGACCGTGATGAACACTTCCTAAACTACGTGATGCACCCATATTTTGGTGGTGTTTACTACACCGCAGCTCGACACGCAGGTTACGATGAGTTTGAGTCTTTCTTATATTCGTGGACTATGTCGACGTTCTTCTGGGAATACGGTGTAGAAGCGTTTGCTGAAGTACCATCATGGCAAGATCTGTTCATCACTCCATTCTTCGGTGCGGTTGTTGGTGAAATGATGCTAGAAGCAGAGCAAGACATCATTGCTTCAGGCGGCGAAGTGATGGGCTCTCAAACCATGGGTGATGTGTCTCTATTTTTCCTAAACCCTGTTGGACACATCCACTACTGGGTAAGTGATGCTTGGGGCGGTGACGCAGAAGTTAATCTGAATACTAATCCTTGGTGGGATAACCAAGACGCAGCCCGATTCGCATACGATGCTGGCGCACCATACGATTCTCAGTTTGTTGGTATGAACTTTAAAGTAACCTTCTAATCCAGCGACCTAATTACTTTCGTAAAAACAAAACTCTTCTAAAAAGCGGCTCTCTAGCCGCTTTTTTTGTGCCCTACTCTTCATTCTCTTTTTTTGCATCACAGCTTAGTTTCAAAAATTGACACAGGTCAAACATTGTTCGATGTAACCTTCTACACTGAAATTAAAGAACTTTATCGCGTGATATCAAACATTTAATTAGCAACGATTTATTGAGACTTTGGGGGCTGATATGAACAGTACATTTATCGTAAACTTTATCGGAAAAGCATCACCAGCAACAATCAAACAACTTGCTGCGGTTACTCACGAAAACGACGGAAAATGGCTCATCAGTAAAGTGAATTTTATTGAAGACCAAGTCGCAGGCGTACTCAAGGTTCAACTTCCAGCCATCAACGAATCGATTGTTAAAGAGGCCTTCAGCGCTAATCCTGATCTCATCGTGCAGTTTGTTGATTCAGACCATTCACACAATGTGCAAGACACAATCCATCACCTAAGACTCGACTCAAACGACCGAGCAGGTATCGTTAATGAAGTGACTCATGTACTGGATAGACAAGGTATCAGCATTCTCGATATGGACTGTCACCGAGTATTTATCGCAGGTGGCGGTGGTGTGAGCTCAAGCCTATTTACTTCAAAGATCGCCGTTAAGCTACCAATCGAAGTTCAAATTGATGATGTGGTTAATGAACTAGAAACCCTCAGTGAAGATACTCGAGTGATGATTGAGGGCTAGTTGTTAGTATTTAACGACACAAACCAAGCGTTACATAAAAACAAAAAGAGCAGCTCATCGGCTGCTCTTTTTATTGTTCTAATACAATATTCAGTTACTTAACCGACCATTGTGACAATGAACGTTTAAAGTCTTCATAACCGAATTCATTCAGCTTTTGAACGTCGCCATTGCTGCGCTCGCAGTAGATTGATGGCATCTTCAAACCATTGAACCAGTTCAGTTTCACCATGGTGTAACCCGCACTATCCAACAAGTGAAGCTTTTGACCGATCTTCAACGGCTCATCAAAGCTTGTTTCACAGAACTGATCACCAGCCAGACAAGAACACGAACCAATCACGTAGTCATGACTGCCGTTTTCAGATGCTTCTAATACCGATGCTGGTTCATTGTAGATAAGCGTATCAAGACGGTGTGCTTCGGTTGCTGAATCCACAATCGCCGTTTTCTTCACGTTCTCAACAATATCCACCACGGTCACAACCAAGTCTGTCGTTTTCGTGATGATGGCTTCGCCCGGTTCAAGGTACATTTGCACGCCGTGCTTTTCAGAGAAGGCTTTTAGCGCAAAGCCAAGTTTGTCGATGTCATAGCCCGGCCATGTGAAGAACACACCACCGCCCATGCTCACCCAGTCCAGCTTATCTAAGTGCTCACCAAACTGTTCTGAGATTGAATCAAGCAGGCCGATAAATGCATCGACGTCCTTGTTCTCACAGTTCACGTGGAACATCACGCCATTAATCTCGTCAAAGATCTCAGGCTTAATGTGATCAGCTTGAACACCTAAGCGAGAGAATTGACGCGCAGGGTTTGCTAAGTCTTGCCCTGCGTAGCTCACGCCCGGATTTAGACGTAAACCCAGCGACGCTTTACCTTCAACAATATGACGGTACGCTTCGAATTGGCTTTGTGAGTTGAAGATCATCTTGTCGCAAATATCCGCAACTTCTCTCACGTCATCTTCACTGTAACCCACACTGTAAGCGTGCGTTTCACCGCCAAAGGTTTCGTGACCAAGTTTCACTTCGTATGGGCCAGAGCTTGTCGTACCATCGAGGTAAGGCTTGATGATGTCAAACACACCCCATGTAGAAAAACACTTCAGTGCCAATACCAGCTTCACACCTGAAATCTCTTTCAGCTGCTTGGCTTTCTCTAAGTTCGCGATCAACTTGTCTTCATTGATCATGAAATACGGCGTTTTTAGTTCGTTGTTTTGCATGTTAATACCTTGCGGCCCTCGAGTTCACGAAGGCACATGATAATCGAACAAAGCCGACGCTTAATGCATCGGCTCGATATAAGTAAGTACATTGGAAGTATTTAAGTGTATTAGAGATTCCCTATTACACTCGTCCCTCGCTTTAGGGAATGACGATTTCTGCATTACCGATTAGATGAAGCAAATATCGTCTTCGTCAAATACCAGAGAAAATAATCACCTTTCGTCATCCCCAAGAGGGAAGAATGAGCGAGTTGGGGATCTTCCAAAGCCACCCGTCGTTCAATAGAAATCGACAGCAACTGAGATTCCCTATTATGCTCACCCCTCTCTATAGGGAACAACGATGTTCTTAGTCATCTCATGGAAGAAGTAACCATCACCTTCGTCATTCCCCAGTAATTCAAAGCGAGGTAAGAACCTAACTATGTATTACTTCAAAGTATGGATTAGAGGTAGACCTTGTCCTGGCTCTAGCTCTTGAACGTGCCAATCTAGACCGATTTCTGGCATCGTTGCTAGGAACGGGTCTGGGTTTAGCTGTTCCATGTTGAACACGCCTTTATCAGCCCATTCACCACGGAAGAACTGAAGTGCAGCCGTAATAGCTGGAACACCCGTTGTGTAAGAAATCGCTTGGTGCTCTACGTCTTCGTAAGCCACTTCGTGGTCTGCGTTATTGTAGATGAACACGCTGCGCTCTTTACCATCTTTCTTACCTTGAACCCAAGTACCGATACACGTTAAACCTGTGTAACCCGGAGCCAAAGACGTTGGATCTGGCAGTAGCGCTTTAAGAACATGTAGAGGCTGAACAACAGTGCCATCGTGCAGTGTTAGCGGGTCTGGGCTAAGAAGACCGATGTCACGCATGCAGTTAAAGTAGTTAAGGTAAGCATCACCAAAGCCCATCCAGAATTCGATACGCTTCGCTGGGATGAATTCCTTCATTGAACGAACTTCATCGTGCGCCATTGAGTAAACTTTGTGAGAACCACAGTTAGGGAAATCAAACTCAAGCATACGTGAGTGGCAAGGTACTTGTTTCCACTCTTCATTTTCCCAGTAGAAAGAATCGCCTTGGATCTCAAGCATGTTCGTTTCTGGGTCAAAGTTAGTCGCAAATTTCTTACCGTGGTCGCCTGCGTTTACGTCCATTACGTCGATCGTATCAATCTCATCGAATAGGTGCTTAACCGCGTGCGCTGCAAATACTGAAACCACACCTGGATCGAAACCCGCACCAAGAATACCTGTGATACCTGCCTCTGCAAACTTCTCACGGTAGCCCCACTGCCAATCGTAAGCTTGTGGTACTTGTTGGCCTTCAGAACATAGGTCAACTGCTACCGATGTATCTAAGTAAGATACTTTTGCTTGGTAACACGCTTCCATGATCGCCATGTTTACCCAAGGAGGACCTGCGTTGATGACTAGGTCTGGTTTCACTTCGTTAATCAGAGCAACAAGTGCATCAACATCGTCAGCGTTTACTGCGCGAGCTTCTAGTTTTTTAGTTGAATCTTTAAGGTTGTTTTTACCTTTAATCGATTCGATGATTTTTTCACACTTCGCGATGGTGCGAGAAGCGATTGTGATATCACCCAGTACTTCGTTATTTTGTGCTGCTTTATGTGCAACAACCCAACCAACGCCGCCTGCACCAATTTGTAGAATAGCCATAGTATTAATTACCCTTGTTGTTCTGCTAGCTCAGTGGCTAGAGTTTGAATTTTGTTAATTAGAGATTTGAAATCTGAAGTCTTTAGGCACGGATTCAAGATAGTGAATTTAAGCGCACTCTTACCATCCACGACCGTTTCACCCAATACCGCAACACCACGAGTCAGCGCTTCCAGTCTTAGCGTTTGATTCAGTTTGTCTAAATCTAGCTCACCGTTTACTGACTGCTTATTGTTCGGCTTAGATCGGAACAGCACTGTTGATAGTGAAGGCTCCGCGAGTAGCTCTAAGTCAGCTTGGTTTTGAATCAGGTCTGCCACTTCTAGCGTTTGCTCAAGAAGATGGTCGTACATGTCTCCCAACTGCTTTGGCCCAACGCTTTGCATCGTCATGAAGACTTTCAATGCATCGAAACGCTTGGTGGTCGCGATAGACTTGTCGACTAAGTTCGGCAGCTCATCGTGTTCACGGTTTAGGTAATCTGCGTGATGCAGAAGGTACTTAAAGTTCGCTTTGTCTTTCAACAACACCGCGCCACAGCTGATTGTTTGGTAGAAAAGCTTGTGGAAATCGACACTCACAGAGTCCGCTTTTTCGATGCCTTGTAAACGAGCCTTGTGGCTACTCAAGATAAGCGCGCCACCGTAAGCACTGTCGACATGGAACCAAAGGCCTTGTTGGCTTGCGATGTCTGCAATCGCATCAAGGTCGTCGATAGCACCGTGATCAGTAGTACCTGCCGTCCCCACTACAGCAAAAGGAATCAGGCCTTGAGCTTTAAGTGCTTTGACTTCTGCGTCCAACAAATCAGGTTTGATGGTGCCGTTTGCGTTCGTTTCAACACAACACACCGCGCTCTCGCCTAAACCAAGTAGTGAAGCGGATTTTTGAACCGTGAAGTGAGATTTGTTTGAACACAAGATACGAAGCTTGCTCGCGTAATCTGGCAAACCCAGCTTTTGGATTGAGTGACCATCGTGCTTATCCGCAACCCAATCTCTCGCTAGCAATAAGCCCATTAGGTTACTTTGCGTGCCACCACTGGTGAAAACACCGTCCGCTTTCTCGCCAAGTTGGTACTTGTCACACATCCAATCAACCACGCGCTGCTCAACATAAGTTGCAGCCGATGCTTGGTCCCATGAATCCATTGATTGATTCAGAGCCGCGATAATGGACTCCGCCGCTACCGATGCCATAAGAGGAGGTGTGTGAAGATGTGCAATACAGTCAGGGTGTTGCACAAAGATGGAGTTAGCAGCGACAAGGTCTGCAGTGCTATCTACAACGTCAACCAAAGCGTGTTGGTTGTTGTCTAGGTCGACAGCCTTGATTGCAGCCTCTAGCACTTTTGGTTCTAGACCTGAGTATGGCGTTTCAACCTGCTCAAAAACGGCTTTCATTGCTTGAGTGGTTTGGTTCATCACGTTAGCGAATTCGTCGCTACCGCCTAAGCCTGTGTGAATGAAGTGCTTGTTCCACTCTTGGTTTGCTGGCTCACTTGAAGCTTGATCTTCTTGAACGCCTCCGCCAGCAGCAATAATGGCTTCTTCCATCACGCGCAGTGCAAAGTCTATCTGCTCGAAAGAGATAATCATCGGTGGTAGGAAGCGAATCACGGAGCCATCACGACCGCCCTTCTCGACCATCAAACCGCGCTCTAATGCTGCGCGCTGAATCGCTAGGGTCAGTTCGCCGTCTGATTTCGGCTCACCAAACTTGTTAAGTTCGCCATTTGGTTGCTTGATCTCAGCGCCAAGCATTAGGCCTTTACCACGAACCTCAGCAATGCAGTTCACGCGAGATTGAATCTTCTCTAATCCATGACGCAGGTATTGGCCTGCAATATTCGCGTGCTCAACCAAACCATCTCGCTCGATGATTTCTAACGCTTTCGCACCAGACACCATAGCCAGTTGGTTACCACGGAAAGTACCCGTGTGCTCACCCGCTTTCCATGTATCGATGCTCTTATCGAATACGAGCAGCGACATCGGCAGTCCGCCACCAATCGCTTTAGATAAACATAAGATATCAGGGTTAACGCCTGACTCTTCAAACGCAAATCGATGACCTGTTTTGCCTACACCACATTGGATTTCATCAAAAATCAGTAAGATACCGTGTTCATCACAGATGCGACGTAGACCTTGTAACCAAGAAGCAGGAGCAGGAATAACACCGCCCTCACCTTGTACAGGCTCAACGATCATCGCAGCCGGTTTCATGATGCCAGATTCGTCATCATTCAACATACGTTCGATGTAACGAATGCTTGCGTTCGCACCCGCTTCACCGCCAATGCCAAACGGGCAGCGTAGGTTATATGGGAAAGGCATAAAGTGCACGTCAGACATCAAGCCGCTACGACGTTCTTTTGTGCCTAAGTTGCCCATCATGCCCATGGTGCCGTTGGTCATGCCGTGGTAAGCACCACGGAAAGCAAACATGGTGTTACGACCTGTGGTTTGCTTCGCTAGCTTGATTGCCGCTTCAACGGCATCAGCGCCTGACGGGCCACAGAATTGAAGAACCGAGTTATCTGAAAAGTCTTGAGGAAGAAACGCTTTAACTCGCTTGATAAACGTCTCTTTTGCTTGAGTCGTAATATCAAGAGTTTGGTATGGCAGACCGGAATCAAGTTGGTCTTTAAGTGCTTGGTTAATCTCCGGGTGGTTATAACCCAAAGAAAGTGTACCTGCACCGGCTAAGCAATCGAGAAAGAGTTGGCCACGAGTATCTTCGACTAAAGCACCGCATGCTCGCTTAATAGCAATAGGAAGGCGTCTTGGGTAAGAACGAACATCCGACTCATGCTGTTCTTGCTCAAGCAAAATAGCGTCAGGTGTTAGGTCGTAAGTTCCCTCTACGATAGGAACCATAGTTGAAAATGAATTTGCGATAGTATTGATATCGACTTCAAAGGCGGTAGTCATAAAAGTCCCCTTGAATGTGTTCATACTCACCTCCATCAGACGCAATTACACACCGACCCTCTGTTGATTTAGAGAGAGTTCATGGTGAAGCACGCGTATTGTCTAGAAATGAGATATAGCTGTACGCTCGCATAAGTCAAATGACGAATACGAAATTAGGCCGTCTTAAGACAGCGAAAAATTGTTAGCGAAAGCTCAAGGTTCAGTAATGCTACTGTTTTGAAGAATTGGACATTTTTGCAGGATCGGGCAGCTATGTGGAGCTGGTCCCTTTGGAAATGCAGAGCTGATTAGCAATGTTGTAGTTAGTGTGTTCAATGTTGGGTTTCCCATTAACATGGCGAACTGCGCCATAAGTATCCCGTCTATCAGCTAAAGGACTAGCCAATACCTACCCTACGTAATGTCCCAATCAGCAAGAATGGTCATCACGCGTATCCCCCAGAAGCAATCACGGCTCTTTTTGAGCATCGGTCATTCCGAGATTGCGCGGGAAAGTAACATAAAGTGAAACGAACTATCAATAGTTTTTAATGATGGCTTAATAAATAACGGAAGTGACGGAAAGATCGTTGAAAATATCATCAACACGTCCTTTCATTACAGAGATCCCCGGTTCGCTCGTTCCTCACGGCCGAGGATGACGACGTGGTGTTATAACCGTTGCTAGAGAAGCTTTAAAGCTGGATGCTTGCGTCACTCCTTAAAATCGGAAACGACCTCATAGCGAACCTTGCACCGAAACCATCAAAGCTCACTACACGATAAGGGAGTGAAAAGTTAATCACCTGCTCGCATTTACGTCATTCCCTAGAACGAGGAACGAGTTCATCGGGAATCTCGCTTTTAAAAGCTGAGTGATATAAACGAATTTGATAACGAAGGTTTTGCTATAGAAATAAAGCTTGGGCGCGGATTCGAAAAAATGAATACAGACATAGAAACACTAAACGAAAAAAACCAAAAAAGCCCGAACATTTCTGTTCGGGCTTTTTAATTTGGAGCGATACATCGGGTTCGAACCGATGACCTCAACCTTGGCAAGGTTGCGCTCTACCAACTGAGCTAGTATCGCATTTGCTTTATCGAGATAAAGACTTTAATAGATGGTGCCCCGGGCCGGACTTGAACCGGCACAACGCGAACGTCGAGGGATTTTAAATCCCTTGTGTCTACCAATTCCACCACCAGGGCACGCAATTCTTTATTGCGATGCCGATTACTGAAAAGTAAAACACCATCTTAATGCTGACGCCAATCAACATTACAAAATTTGGAGCGATACATCGGGTTCGAACCGATGACCTCAACCTTGGCAAGGTTGCGCTCTACCAACTGAGCTAGTATCGCATTTTCATTCATCAACTTTCTAAAATGAAAGAGAGAATGGAGGCGCCTCCCGGAGTCGAACCGAGGTCCACGGATTTGCAATCCGCTGCATAGCCACTCTGCCAAGGCGCCTTAGTAACTCCAATCGAATTGCTCGTTGCCATCCTCTTGGGTACGGGATGCATTCTACGGATTCAGACGATTGAGTCAATATTATTTTTGTATTTTTAATTCGTTTGAATAGATTTCATACGAAACAGGCCAAATAGCTGACTTTATGTGCAAAAGACACTGTGAGCAGGTTATTCAAAGGAGATCTATATCACATTAGATATCGAGTATTGATAACTTAGCCTTAGGTTAAAGATCAAAAAAGCGAGCCTCAGCTCGCTTCTTCATCAATGGTGTTTTTCGTCTAACAAATCGTCTTTGGCGGCCATCAAGTATTGCGCCATTGACCAATAAGTAAGAACGGTTGCAACATACAGTGCAATGTAACCTACCCACACCATCCAGTCGTCGTATCTCCAGATAAGTACCCAAAGAGCGAACATCTGAGAAACCGTTTTGACTTTACCAACCCAAGATACCGCAACACTTGCGCGTTTACCGATTTCGGCCATCCATTCACGAAGCGCTGAAATGATAATTTCACGAGCAATCATGGTCACCGCGGGGATAGTTATCCAAATCGAATGATAGTGTTCAGTAATCAGAATAAGAGCCGTAGCCACCAGCACTTTATCGGCCACTGGGTCAATAAATGCGCCAAAGCGAGAGGTTTGCCCTAACTTACGAGCAAGCATGCCATCTAGCCAGTCAGTAAAACCTGCTACCCAAAACACCATCGCAGCAGCAAAAGGAGCCCATTGATAAGGTAGGTAAAAAACAACAACGAATACTGGGATCAAAAATAGTCTCAGTAAGGACAAAATGTTAGGTATATTCAAACGCATATTATTGGGCTCTTATTAATTGCGCTTTAATGGTGCGGGATTTTTACTATTGTTTCAATGCTTGATAAATGTTTTCTGCCAAAGAATGACTAATGCCCGGCACTTTGGCTATTTCTTCGACAGTTGCACGCTTAAGTTCTTGTAAGCCTCCCATATATTTCAGCAAAGCTTGACGACGCTTAGGCCCTACCCCTTCAATTCCTTCCAAAGCACTGGTTCTGCGCGTTTTACCGCGTTTCGCTCGGTGCCCTGCAATCGCATGATTATGGCTTTCATCTCGAATGTGTTGAATAAGGTGCAGCGCTGGTGCATCACTGGGTAAATTAAACTCTTCCCCTTCAAGGGTCACTAGAGTCTCTAAACCAGGTTTACGGGTTACCCCTTTCGCAATACCCATCATTCTCGGTCTAAACGGCCAGTCACCCCAATATTGGGAAATAATTTCATGAGCGCGGTTAAGTTGACCTTTACCACCATCGATAAAGATGATGTCTGGGATTTTGTCTACATCAAGCTGCTTCGAATAACGTCTCTCAAGCGCCTGAGCCATCGCCGCATAATCATCACCACCGGTAATGCCCGTGATGTTGTAACGGCGGTATTCCGGCTTAACAGGACCTTCTTGATTGAACACCACACAAGACGCAATCGTGCTTTCACCCATAGTATGACTGATATCGAAACATTCCATGCGTTTAATCGCATCCATCGACAACACTTCTTGTAGCTCTTTGAAGCGCTGATTAATCGTCATCTTGTGGTTAATCTTGGTCGTAATCGCCGTTAACGCATTGGTGTTCGACAATTTAAGGTAACGACCACGAGTACCAGAAGGATTAGTGTTGAAATGGATCTTACGACCCGCAACCTCACACAAAGCTTCTTGAATCGGAGTGACGTCTTCCATTAGGTCTGCGTTTAGAATCAAGCGGGTTGGAATGGTTCTCGCTTCATTATGCGCTAAGTAATATTGACTTAAAAAGCTCGAAAAGACCTCTTCGCGTACCGTATTGTTTGGAATCTTAGGAAAGTGGCTTCGGCTACCTAAGACTTTACCTTGCCGAATCATCAAGATATGAATACACGCCACGCCATTCTCTTGAGCAAAGCCCAACACATCCATATCTTCCATAGAGTCGTCAGATACATACTGTTGTTCTTGCACACGTCGAATCGCTTGGATTTGATCGCGAAAAGCAGCGGCTTGTTCAAAGCGAAGCTCTCGGCTGGCCGTGTCCATCTTCTCGATGAGCGTCTCTAGCACCAGCTTATCTTTCCCTTGCAGGAATAGACGAACATAGTCGATAAGCTCGCTGTACTCTTCATCAGAGATAATCGAGCTGACACATGGCGCAGCACAACGACCAATTTGATACATCAAGCATGGACGTGTTCTGTTGGCATAAACCGTGTCTTCACACTGACGAGCAGGAAAGATTTTTTGAATTAGGTGTAGCGTCTCACGCACAGCACCGGAGTCAGGATAAGGACCAAAGTATTCACCCTTTTTCTTTTTAGCTCCACGGTGCATCGACAAACGAGGATGCTTGTGACCGCTAATAAAAATATAAGGGTACGACTTATCATCACGCAGAAGTACGTTGTATTTCGGTAGATACTGCTTGATGTAGTTGTGCTCAAGAATAAGAGCTTCAGTTTCCGTGTGCGTTACAGTGACATCGATCTTGTCAATATTGCTGACTAGAGCGCGAGTTTTTTCACTGTCGACTTTTTTACGGAAATAACTGGAAAGGCGTTTTTTGAGGTTCTTAGCTTTACCGACGTAAATAACGACAGCCTCGGCGTTATACATTCGATAAACGCCGGGCTGTTCTGTTACTGTCTTGAGGAATGAGACTGAGTCAAACAAGTTGGTCACTATACGATCTCAGTGTTAAAGGGTCTCAGTGTCTAACATTCCATGTCTAATCGCTAAGTGCGTCAGCTCTACATCGCCACTGATATCCAGCTTGCTGAACAAACGGTAGCGGTAACTGTTGACTGTCTTAGGACTTAGATTGAGTTGTTCTGAAATATCCGTCACTTTCTGACCTTTGGTAATCATCATCATGATTTGAAGTTCACGTTCAGATAAGTCTGCGAATGGATTTTCAGACGCAGGCGAGAATTGGCTCAATGCCATCTGCTGCGCAATTTCTGGTGAAATGTATCGTTGGCCACTGTTAACCACTCGAATTGCATTTACCATTTCATCCGGACCTGCACCTTTAGTAAGGTAACCTGCAGCTCCAGCTTGCATCACTTTAGTTGGAAACGGATTTTCCGTATGAACAGTTAAAACGATGATTTTAATATCAGGGTTGAAACGCAAGATTTTCTTGGTTGCTTCTAAGCCACCAATACCAGGCATATTCATATCCATCAAAATAACGTCAGTATTGTTAGTACGACACCATTTTGCAGCATCTTCACCGCTTTCAGCTTCCCCTGCTACGTTCATTCCACGGACGTCTTCAATAATACGTCGTATCCCTGTGCGAACCAGCTCGTGATCATCTACAAGGAAAACATTTATCAAACTTGTATCTCCACACTATTAATTGGCTCTGCAACCACTGTGTCGTTTCATCTGTTTGAAACAATTGAACAAAGGAACAGTGGATCGCAGCATTGAGTACATCTTAACTTAATTAGTAAAAAAAAGCTCTGTTGAATATGTGCTGAAACACGAACTTTAGCAAGTACTTATTTATAAATAAGCCAGCTAAAACAACAAGCTTTTGGTAAAAATCAACTAGTTAAAACAACACCCAATAAAATTACACAAGATAAAGATATTTTCAATACCATTGAATAACCATTCGTGACAATTTCACTTATTTGCTTATATCGTCCCGTTATTCAATGCTATTAACGATAAATTAATGACTATTTGCCCAGCCTATTGTGCGGAATCCAGCGCTAGATGGTAGTATTCGATTCCCAGTTTCAATAGGTTACTACATTGGATATTCAGCAAGGCTTTGTACTCACTAGACAAGCAAGAGATTTTTCAGGGCGCACACAAATCGATTTGTGGTTAAGTACCCCTCAAGGCCCAACTCTGCTGACTATTCAAAATGAAAAGCCTGTATTTTTTGTCGCTCAATCTGATGTACCAGCATGTCAGACTATTGCGACCAAAGAATCGATAGACTGCCAATTTAAGCCTTTAGACCTCGCGACCTTCGAACAAACGCCTCTCGCGGCTTGTTACACATCGCTTTCAAGAAGCAGCTTTGGCTTAGCGCAAGCCTTCCATAACGAAGAAATTCAAACCTTTGAAAGCGATATTCGACTCGCTGACCGATTCTTGATGGAACGCTTTATCAAAGGAAGTGTTGAGTTCACAGGCACCGCGGTACAAAAGAATCAGCATCGCAGAGTATCAAGAGCGAAATGTCGCGCTGGAAACTACTTACCTAGCTTGTCGGTGGTCTCACTGGACATCGAGTGTTCCGAGAAAGGCGTGCTTTACTCCATTGGCTTAGACAGCCCAATGGATAGCCGAGTGATCATGGTCGGCGAACCGCAACAAGCAGACACCAACATCCAATGGGTTGCCAACGAAAAAGCTCTTCTAGAGGCGATGATTGCTTGGTTTTCCGAGTTTGACCCTGACATCATCATTGGTTGGAACGTCATTGATTTCGACTTTAGGCTGCTGCACAAACGTTCAGAATGGAACGAAGTGAAATTAACTATTGGTCGAGACAATCAACCCAGCTTCTTTCGCAGCTCTGCACAAAACCAGCAAGGCTTTATCACTATTCCAGGACGTGTTGTATTGGATGGTATCGACATGCTTAAAACGGCGACCTACCACTTCCGTTCATGGTCACTGGAGTCGGTATCGCAAGAGCTACTCGGCGAAGGCAAAGACATCCACAACGTTCATGACCGCATGGATGAGATCAACCGGATGTTTAAGTTCGATAAGCCTTCACTCGCCAAGTACAACCTTCAAGACTGTGTGTTGGTAAACCGAATCTTCGAACATACTCACCTACTCGATTTTGCGATTGAGCGTTCACGACTGACTGGTGTAGAGCTTGATCGTGTTGGCGGTTCTGTTGCTGCCTTTACTAATTTATACCTACCACAGATACACAGGGCGGGTTATGTCGCGCCTAACTTAGAGCCTGAGAATTGGATCGCTAGCCCCGGTGGCTACGTGATGGATTCAATCCCTAACCTTTACGACTCGGTTTTGGTTCTCGATTTTAAGAGCCTGTATCCATCAATCATTCGCTCATTTTTGATTGACCCTATGGGGCTAATCGAGGGTTTAAAGTTAGAACTTGGCCCAGCAGAAGATCAAGCGGTTGATGGTTTTCGAGGCGGTCAATTCCATCGCTCTAAGCACTTTCTACCCGAAATGATCGAGAACTTATGGGCTGCTCGTGATGTAGCAAAGAAGAACAACGAAAAGGCATTTTCTCAAGCCATTAAGATCATCATGAACTCTTTTTATGGTGTGTTAGGCTCGTCTGGTTGTCGCTTCTTTGATACTCGCCTAGCCTCATCGATCACCATGCGTGGTCATGAAATCATGAAGCAGACCAAGGTGCTTATCGAAGATAAAGGCTATCAAGTTATCTACGGAGACACCGATTCAACCTTCGTGTCTCTGAATGGCAGTTATGATCAACAACAAGCCGACGAGATCGGGAATGAACTTGTCGCTTACATTAACGATTGGTGGACGAATCATCTCAAAGAGACCTACAACCTAACCTCGATACTTGAATTGGAATATGAGACTCACTATCGCAAGTTTCTGATGCCAACCATTCGAGGTTCAGAAACAGGCTCGAAGAAGCGCTATGCAGGTTTAATCAATCAAGGCGACCAAGAGAAGATCATTTTCAAAGGGCTCGAAAGTGCACGAACAGACTGGACACCGCTGGCACAACAGTTCCAACAAACGCTATATGAGATGGTGTTTCATGACCAAGACCCAACCGACTACGTAAGACAGTTTGTTGATGAGACTTCAGCAGGTAAACACGATGATTTATTGGTTTATCAGAAGCGTCTGCGTCGTAAACTGCATGAGTACCAGAAGAACATTCCGCCACAAGTTCGCGCCGCAAGATTGGCCGACGAGATCAACGCTCAGCTCGGTCGTCCGCTTCAATACCAGAACAAAGGGCGTATTGAATATCTGATTACTCTGAGTGGCCCTGAGCCGAAAGAGTATTTAAAGAGTGGTATCGATTATCAGCATTACATCGACAAACAGATTAAACCGGTCGCAGAGGCTATTTTGCCCTTCATCGGTTTAGATTTTGAGAGAGTCAGCGGGCAGCAGTTAGGTCTATTCTAAGATTCTTGTCGAGGTTCCATCAAAACAAAAAAGCAGAGGAATGTTCAATTCGCTCTGCTTTTTTATATCGATAGGTTATGAAGCTCTATCCGATTCGAAATTCTGTTTTCTGATACTGCTTAACCAGCCACTCTCCAAAACCATCCAGAATGCCGATAACCGAACGCTTCGGAATCGCTCTTCCAGAAAGTAAGATGCCCAATCGTTGGATTTCGACTTCTCTATCTGGGTGATACTTCAAGAACTGTTGGCCACATTCGACAGGATCATCAAACCAATACTTATCGCGATACATCACCAAAGAGTAGCTCGCTCTTAGCAGCTTCTTGGCAATGATGACTTGCGCGGCCACTTGTTGTTCTGGCGTTGTTGCTCGGGCAATCTTGTTGCGATACACCGCTAACCAGTTTTCCGCATCCATATTCCAATGCTTGGCAATTTCCCAACTCGTTTCAAAATCACCATAGCAATCCGATAAGTCTTCACCGTGCACACACACGGCCAAATGCTTCAGCATAAAGCCCCAAGTGAAGATATTGTCGAAGTCGACTATCTCACTCACTAAGGTAGTTTTAATTGCCACTTGAGTGACTTGCGGGAAGCTTTTTTGGAAGCGCCATTTAATGGTATTCAACAGCGTGGTTCGCTGATCAGGAAACGGGCGGTGTGTCACCACAACCACATCAAGATTTGAGCGACCGACAACGGCTTGCTTGCGAGCGACACTGCCATAAATATAGACACTGTGTAGATTAGAACCTAACCCACCTTTTAAGAAGGTAATCAGATCGTTAACCACAGGTTGGAATTCAGGTTGAAAAGGCTGTGTTGGGTCAATAACAGGTAGCTGCATAGGTCGTTTCGGCAAATAAAATCATGATTTAACTGTGACTCTATGATCGCTTAGGTGACTTTATGATTCAAGCTATTCCTATTTATAGCATCTCCGAGATATAATCAGCGGATAGACCCAATAAGGACAAACACAAAATGCCTAGAGCAAGTGAAATTAAAAAAGGTTTTGCTATCACAGTAGAAAGCAAAACAGTGATCGTTAAAGATATCGAAGTAACAACACCAGGCGGCCGCGGCGGCCAAAAGATTTACCGCTTCCGTGGTAACGATGTAGCAACTGGCGTTAAAACTGAAGTTCGCCACAAGGCTGACGAAATCGTTGAAACTATCGACGTAACTAAGCGTGCAGTAATGTTCTCTTACGTTGATGGCAACGAGTACATCTTCATGGATAACGAAGATTACACACAATTCATCTTCAACGGTGAAACTATCGAAGACGAACTACTGTTCATCAACGAAGAAACTCAAGGTATGTACGCGATCCTTATCGATGGTAACGCTGCAACGCTTGAGCTACCAACCTCTGTTGAGCTAGTTATCGAAGAGACTGACCCTTCAATCAAAGGTGCGTCAGCGTCTGCTCGTACTAAGCCTGCTCGTCTTTCTACAGGTCTTACTATCCAAGTACCTGAGTACATCGCGACTGGCGACAAAGTAGTAGTAAACACTGCTGAACGTAAATACATGAACCGCGCAAGCTAAGATACTTATTATGACCGAAGCTAACGACCTAATGTCTTATGACGACGCAATTGACACTGCATACGACATCTTCCTAGAGATGGCACCTGACAACCTAGAACCAGCAGACGTGATTCTTTTCACGGCTCAGTTTGAAGATCGTGGCGCAGCAGAGCTTGTTGAAACTGGCGATGATTGGGTTGAACATGTTGGCTTTGAAGTCGACAAAGAAATCTACGCTGAAGTGCGCATTGGTCTTGTGAATGAAGCTGATGACGTTCTAGACGACGTATTTGCTCGTATGCTAATCAGCCGTGATCCAGACCATAAGTTCTGTCACATGCTGTGGAAGCGCGACTAGTACCGCTGTCGACGCTCATTTACATGAGTAAACAAGTATTCATGTACGCGAGTTAAAAGTTAGCCGAGCCCATTGCTCGGCTATTTTTATCGCGCTATTTCTCATCGTGACTACCCACTTTCATCATCAACGTTAGATTCACTGATTATGACCAAAGCAAAAACAGACACACAATCGAAAGGCTATGCCTGCATTGGCCTAGTTAACCCAAAGACGCCTGAAAACGTAGGTTCAGTAATGCGAGCAGCTGGCTGCTACGGCGCCAACTCTGTGTTTTACACGGGCACACGCTACGACCACGCGCGAAAATTCCATACCGATACCAAAGAGAAGCACCTAGCGCTGCCTCTCATTGGTGTTGAAGATCTGAAAGACATTATTCCAGTAGGCTGCGTACCTGTTGCTGTCGATCTGATTGAGGGCGCTAAGCCTTTACCTGATTACAAGCATCCACCACGCGCGTTTTACATCTTTGGCCCTGAAGACGGCACGCTGAAGAAAGAGATCACCGACTTCTGTCGCGAGACGATTTACGTCCCAACGAATGGTTGTATGAACCTAGCCGCATCAGTGAACGTTGTGCTTTACGATCGATTGGCGAAAGGCGATAACTTTTCGAACCACAAATAGTAAGCGACTTTTGTTTCGGCCGCGCTTGAGATTCCCTATGACACTCGTTCCTCGTTCTAGGGAATGACGGCTCAAAACGGCTTGATACTTTGTTAGTTGTGAAAGGTGAGCTTCAATGCCAAGCGGTATTGAGCGGATAAAACCTAAGATTTAGATGTAAAAAAACCTGCTCAATGAGCAGGTTTTTTTAGTATTCAGTGCTTTCAGCTAATAAAGCGTTAAGTTAAGAACTTACTGACGTGTTCTTGGCTTAGCTGGTTTAGCCGGACGACCATTGTTCATCTTAGGCTTGCTTTTGTTAGCCTGAGGCTTGCCTTTAGCTGCTGGAGCGCTACGACCTGAATCAGGTGTTGTAGTGCCGCGAGTCGCTGGCTTCTTACGCTTAGGTTGGTTGCTACGGCCTTTAGGTGCGTTTGCACGCTCTTCGTGACGCTTAACAGCACGACGAATTTTTTGGCTACGAGAACGCTCACGCTTACGAGAAGTGTTTGAAGGATCAAGATCCAACAACGTTTCTTTCTCTGGGTTCAGTTCAACTAGCTGACGTAGGTAGTTAACTTCTTCAAGATCTAGCTCTTTCCAACCGCCACGAGGCAATTTCTTATCAAGGTAGATATCACCGTAACGTACACGTTTCAGGCGGCTTACTGTTGTTTCTTGTGATTCCCAAAGACGACGAACCTCACGGTTACGACCTTCGTTGATTGCTACGTAGAAAGTATGGTTCATACCTTCACCACCAGCGTAAACCACGTCTTCGAAACGAGCCATACCATCTTCTAGTTCAACGCCACGCACAAGGTTCTTAACCTTCTGCTCAGTCACTTCACCGAATACACGTACTAGGTACTCACGTTCAACCTGACGGCTTGGGTGCATTAGACGGTTTGCAAGTTCACCATCAGTAGTGAAAAGCAAAAGACCCGATGTGTTTGCATCAAGACGACCAACTGAAATCCAACGAGAACCACGGATCTTAGGTAGACGATCGAAAACAGTACGGCGGCCTTCAGGGTCGTGACGAGTACAAAGCTCACCTTCAGGTTTGTAGTAAGCAAGTACACGACAAACAACTTCTTCTGAAGCTTTGCCTGAAACAGTATGGCCATCGATACGGATCACTGAGTTCTCGTCTTCAAGACGCTCACCCAGTTTCGCAACTTGCCCGTTAACACTTACACGGCCAGATTTAATTAAACCTTCTAGTTCACGACGAGAACCGTGACCAGCTCGCGCTAAAACCTTCTGTAATTTTTCGCTCATTTACTCTTTTCTACCTAATTGTCGTCTTCACAGACGTCGAATGAATTTTTTCGCGACCAAATCGCGGTCGCGTATTATCTCAAAGAACCCGCTAAAAAGCACTTGTTATTTGCTATAGCAGGTTCGTTGTATCGTTACAGACTGTTAATCAGTAAAGCGATTATTCAAACGGCGCAGGATCACCAGCACCACGACGTAGAATCACGGCGTCATCGTCACTGAAGTCAATAACGGTCGTTGGTTGCTCGCCCAAGTAGCCGCCATTCAAAATGACATCAACGGCATGCTCAAGGCTGTCACGAATTTCTTCTGGATCCGATTCAGTTGTCTCGTTACCCGGTAGAATCAGTGACGTCGACATCAACGGCTCACCCATCGCTTCCAACAGGTCTAGCGCGATCTTGTTGTCTGGTACACGAATACCAATGGTTTTACGTTTCGCGTTCATTAAACGCTTTGGCACTTCTTTGGTTGCTTTGAAAATAAACGTGTAAGCACCCGGCGTATGCGCCTTAAGTAGGCGGAAAGCAACATTATCTACACGTGCGTACAGTGACAGTTCAGACAGGTCACGGCATAACAGGGTGAAGTTATGTTTATCGTCGATACGGCGAATTTTACAAATACGTTCAAGTGCTTGTTTGTTCTCAAGCTGACAACCCAGTGCATAACCGGAATCCGTTGGATAAACCACAACACCGCCATTGCGGATAATCGCAACCGCTTGGCTGATTAAACGTGCTTGTGGGTTATCTGGGTGTACATAAAAAAACTGGCTCATTGTTGATCCTCGTTATCGAATCTCTCGACTCTATCATCAGAAGGAGCTGGCTCACCTAAAGACTATTCAGATGGTGAAACCGGTTGAAACTCCCAATCTTTCCATACTTCTTCTACCCCAGAAGGTAGCCAGAGATTACGTCCAAGTTCCATCCACGGAGATGGGTAATGGAAATCGCTGCCTTGGGAGGCTAATAGTTTGTATTGTATAGCATAATCCGCAAGTGTGCGTCTTTCTTGTTGCGCTTGCTGAGGTTGAGCGACTTCCATCGCGTCCCCTTTTGCTTCAACAAATGCCGCTAACAGGCGCTTAACCCACTTCGCTGTAAAGCCATATCGCCCCGGGTGAGCCAATACTGCTTGTCCACCAGCCGCATGAATCGCCGTGACAGCATCACTCATTGAACACCACGTTGGCGGAACGTAACCTGGGTTATTGCGAGTCAGAAACTTTTTAAATACCTGCTGCATGGTTTTCGCGTAGCCATTATCGACTAGCCACTTAGCAAAGTGAGCGCGAGTGATAGGCGCATCACCAGCAATTAACTTCACTTCGTCCAGCACCCCTTCGCGAGTCGCTTTCTCAAGACGCTGAGCAATAAGCTCGGCACGCCCGATACGGTGTTGCTTCTGTTGTTCAATCAGTGCTTTCAATTCCGGCGATTCAGGATCAACGTTTAGCCCAACAATATGGATATCTTTGTTTTGCCAAACGGTTGAGATCTCGATGCCATTAATCAACTGAATAGGAAGGTTGTTATCAGCAATGTAGCTACGTGCTTCAGCAAGCCCATCAGTCGTATCATGATCTGTAATCGCTAACGCTTCGATGTTAAAGCTTAGCGCTCGGTCAATTAGCTCAGGTGGAGTAAGTCGGCCATCTGAGGCTGTTGTATGACTATGTAGATCAATTCTCATATATTCTTTTTCATTGTTTTCAATTTTTATCGTTATATTTGTGTCAACACACTTGACCCGCAAGCGGAAAACTAGTTAACTAGTACACAAATACGAAGTATCACATTTGATAGGTTCACCATGTTACAAGAATTTAACCAAAACCATAAAGATAAAGTTTTAGAACTTTCTTCAGTAGAAGCAAGTTCAGAGCTTAATTGGTGGCGCACTTGGACAAGTTCTTGGTGGGCTAACGTGTACTTCTAATTAAACAGTTTGTTTATAAAAAAGTTATCACTAAGCCCGCTTTAATAGCGGGCTTTTTAATTTGTCGAACATCTCACATTCAACTGACTAACAAATCATCGAATTGACCATATTCTAGATTGGGTGAAAGGTATCTTTATGCGACTATGTACGGCAGGAAATTTAAAGAATCATAAAGGAGGTCTTGTGAACAAGGCCATTGAAATCAAAAAGCTGGGAACTATTGAGGTCATCAATTCTTCAGTTCCTTACTCGCAAGATCCAACCAGTGTTTTTCATACTTTGTGTGAGAACAAAACAGACAGTTTGCTGTTGGAATCTGCTGAGATTGAATCTAAACAGAACCTGACAAGCCTACTCCTTATCGACTCTGCTGTTCGTATTGTATGTCGCGGACATGAAGTAACCTTTCAAGCGTTGACTCAAAACGGTCAAGCGCTTATCGAACATCTGACTCAAAACGTTAAAGCAGAGATTAAATCTGATTTGACGGATAACTTACTGACGCTGACTTTTGTCGAGCCAAGCAACGAGTTAGACGAAGACTCACGCTTAAGAGAAGCTTCTTCTTTCGATGCACTGCGTTTGGTTCAGCACAGCTTTGAGCAAGACACTGATAATAAGCACGCCTTGTTCATGGCTGGCCTATTCGCTTACGACATCGTGGCGAACTTTGAACCGCTAGGCGATGCTGAAGCAACCAACAATTGTCCTGACTTTGTATTCTACGTGGCTGAAACCCTATTACGTTTTGATCACCAAGAGAATGAAGGCCTGCTACACGCAAGCTTGTTCGCTCAAGACGAGAGCATCAAAGCACAGCTAACTGATCGCCTAGCCGACATTCAAACACAGTGTCAGTCACTGAAAGCTATTACAGAAGTCACCCCACTCGACAATGTTGACGCCGTACCAAGCGTTTCAGATGAAGACTTCTGCCAAACGGTTCGCGACCTAAAAGAGTACGTAGTAAAAGGCGATGTGTTCCAAGTGGTACCTTCACGCCGCTTCACACTTCCTTGCCCTGCTCCACTGGCAGCCTACAAAGAACTTAAGCAAAGCAACCCAAGTCCTTACATGTTCTACATGCAAGATGAGCTGTTTACTCTGTTCGGTGCTTCTCCAGAAAGCGCGCTGAAATACGAAACCGAAACCAACCAAATTGAGATCTACCCAATTGCCGGGACTCGTCGTCGTGGTAAGCGTCCTGACGGTCAAATCGACTTCGACCTAGACAGCCGTATCGAGCTTGAACTGCGCACCGACAAGAAAGAGAACGCCGAACACATGATGCTGGTCGATCTAGCGCGTAACGATGTAGCACGTATTGCCGAAGCTGGCACTCGCCACGTAGCAGACTTACTGAAAGTTGACCGCTACAGCCATGTGATGCACTTGGTTTCTCGTGTTGTTGGTCAACTGCGTGAAGACTTAGATGCCCTGCATGCTTACCAAGCTTGTATGAACATGGGTACGCTAACAGGCGCCCCTAAAATCCGTGCAATGCAGCTTATCCGTGATGTAGAAAAAACGCGTCGTGGTAGCTATGGCGGTGCGGTCGGTTACCTAACAGGTGAAGGCACGTTAGATACGTGTATCGTGATTCGTTCTGCTTACGTTGAAGATGGTGTGGCACAAGTACAAGCTGGTGCTGGTGTAGTATTCGATTCAGACCCACAAGCAGAAGCTGATGAGACTCGCGGCAAAGCACAAGCGGTCATCTCAGCGATTCAAGCTGCACATACTAAAACCATTTCTAACAAGAAGGAGTCGTAATCATGGCTGATATTGTATTCATCGATAACTTCGACTCGTTCACTTACAACCTTGTAGACCAGTTCCGTTCATTGGGTCACAACGTAAAAATTTACCGTAACAACATCTCTGCGAAGGTCGTTGAAGCGGCGATCAACGAATTAGACAACCCTGTAGCCCTACTTTCACCAGGCCCTGGTGCTCCAGCAGACGCGGGCTGTATGCCTGAGCTGATTCAGCTGCTAAAAGGCAAAGTGCCAATGATTGGTATTTGCTTAGGCCACCAAGCGATCGTTGAAGCTTATGGCGGTACCGTTGCAGGCGCAGGCGAAATCATTCATGGTAAGGTATCGATGATGGAACACCAAAACCATGCGACTTACCAAGGCTTACCTTCTCCACTGGCTATTGCTCGCTACCACTCTTTAGTTGCAACGCATGTATCAGATAGCCTAACGGTGACAGCTGAAGTCGATGATTTGGTGATGTCTGTGGTTCAAGAACAAGACAAGGTGTGTGGATTCCAATTCCACCCTGAATCAATTATGACGACCTACGGTGCAACGCTTCTTGCGAACGCAATCGAATGGGCTCTTGAGAAAAAGACGATATAGGAAACGATCATGGAACAGATTAATAAACTTTACGAACAGCAGTCTCTTACTCAAGAAGAAAGCCAACAATTATTTGATGTCATCATCAAGGGTGAACTAGACCCAATCCTGATGGCTTCTGCACTGACTGCACTTAAGATCAAAGGCGAGACGCCAGACGAAATTGCTGGCGCGGCGAAAGCACTGCTTGCCAATGCAAATCCGTTCCCACGCCCTGATTACGATTTTGCAGACATCGTAGGTACAGGCGGTGACGGTCACAACACCATTAATATTTCGACGACTTCAGCATTCGTTGCAGCCGCTTGTGGCTTAAAAGTCGCTAAACACGGTAACCGCAGTGTATCGAGCAAATCAGGCTCTTCTGACCTACTGGATTCGTTTGGTATCAACCTAGCGATGACAGCCGAAGATACACGTACGGCTGTCGATGAACTTGGCGTAGCATTCCTATTTGCTCCGCAATACCACGGTGGCGTGCGTCACGCGATGCCTGTCCGCCAAACAATGAAAACACGCACAATCTTCAACATCCTTGGCCCACTGATTAACCCTGCTCGCCCTAACATCGAGCTAATGGGTGTTTACAGCAAAGAGCTTGTACGCCCTATCGCGGAAACCATGCTGCAAATGGGCATGAAGCGCGCGGCGGTTGTTCACGGTAGCGGACTTGATGAAGTGGCTATTCACGGCGAAACGATCGTTGCTGAAATCAAAGATGGCGCAATTCACGAATACACAGTGACACCTGCAGACTTTGGTTTGAACACTCACCCTCTTGAAGCAATCAAGGGCGGCGAGCCAGAAGAAAACAAAGCTATCACAACAGATATCCTGACAGGTAAAGGCACTGAAGCCCAAATTGGCGCAGTAGCCGTGAACGTTGCTCTATTGATGCGTCTATTTGGTCACGAAGACCTAAAAGCCAATGCACAACAAGCCATTGACGCGATGAACTCTGGCAAAGCATACGAGCTTGTACAAAAGCTTGCTGCACACGCCTAACGAACGACGAATTGAGACAAAGAACATGACACAGACTACCGATAAACTGTCGACCCACGTTTCAGTCAAAGAAGCTGAAATGGCAGAAGTACTAGCAAAAATCGTTCGTGATAAATACCAATGGGTTGCAGCGCGTAAGCAAACTCAACCATTGGAAGAGTTTAAAGCAGCGTTAACCGCAACAGACCGCAGCTTTTATGATGCACTGAGCGGCGAACAGACGGTTTTCATTACTGAATGTAAGAAAGCCTCTCCGTCAAAAGGTTTGATCCGTGACGAGTTTGACCTGGACTACATTGCATCGGTTTACAACAACCACGCTAACGCGATTTCAGTTCTGACCGACGAGAAGTACTTCCAAGGTGATTTTGAGTTTTTACCTAAGGTTCGCAGCATTGCTAAGCAGCCAATCCTGTGTAAAGACTTCATGGTGGATACCTACCAAGTTTACCTAGCTCGCCACTATTCAGCTGATGCGATCTTGTTGATGTTATCGGTATTGAATGATGAAGAGTACCAAGCGCTTGCTGAGGTTGCTCACTCACTTAACATGGGCGTGCTTACGGAAGTCAGCAACGAAGAAGAGCTTCACCGTGCTGTGGCTCTAAACGCTAAGGTTATCGGCATTAATAACCGTAACCTACGTGACCTTTCGACTGATTTGAATCGTACCAAAGAGTTGGCTCCACTGATTCGCGAACTGGCTCCAAACGCCATCGTGATTTCAGAGTCTGGTATCTACACCCACCAACAAGTGCGTGACCTTTCAACATTTGCAGATGGCTTCCTAATCGGCAGCTCTCTTATGGCTGAAAAGAACCTTGAACTGGCCGTTCGTAAAGTAACGCTGGGCGAAAACAAGGTGTGTGGTTTAACTCACTCTGACAATGCTGCCAAAGCGTATCAAGCAGGCGCGGTATTCGGCGGTCTGATTTTCGTTGAAGCGTCTAAGCGTCATGTGGATATCGAAGCCGCTCGTTTGACGATGAGCGGCGCGCCATTGAACTACGTGGGTGTGTTTCAAAACCACAGCGTGGCAGATGTTGCTAACACGGTTTCTGAGCTCGGTTTGTTTGCAGTACAACTGCACGGTGATGAGTCTCAAACGTATGTCGATGAGCTAAAACAATCACTGCCTGAAAGCGTTGAGATTTGGAAAGCTTACGGTGTTGCTTGCGGCGCTGAGAGCGCATTACCAGAATTACTGGAAAGCAACGTGACTCGTCACCTGCTAGATACTAAAGTGGGTTCTCAAACTGGTGGTACAGGTCAAGCGTTCAATTGGAGCCTGATCAACAACCAAAGTGCGATCATGTTGGCAGGTGGTCTAAACCCAGAAAATGCTAACCAAGCGGCTAAGTTGGGCTGCTTAGGCTTAGATCTAAACTCTGGTGTTGAATCTGCTCCAGGTAAAAAAGACGCAGACAAGCTACAACGCGCTTTTGCAGCGATTCGAAATTACTAGTCTGGCTTTAAACGCAGAAACTAAAAACCTATTTATGAGCTTTGCCTTAGCGAGGCTCAAACAAGACTAAACGACTTGGTGTGAAGACACGCCAATAGAATTGAAGGAATAAGATAATGGCTAAACTCGATGCCTACTTCGGTGAATACGGTGGTCAATACGTACCGCAGATCCTAGTGCCAGCACTAGACCAACTTGAACAAGCATTTATCGATGCACAAGCCGATCCTGAGTTCCGCAGCGAATTCATGACGCTTCTGCAAGAGTACGCAGGTCGCCCAACGGCACTAACGCTGGCTCGTAACCTTACTAAAGGTACAAAAACCAAACTGTACCTAAAGCGTGAAGATCTACTTCACGGCGGCGCACATAAGACAAACCAAGTACTTGGCCAAGCGCTGCTTGCTAAACGTATGGGTAAGCAAGAAATCATCGCTGAAACTGGTGCAGGCCAACACGGTGTTGCGACTGCTCTAGCGTGTGCTCTATTGGGCCTTAAGTGTCGCGTTTACATGGGTGCAAAAGACGTTGAGCGTCAAAGCCCGAACGTATTCCGTATGAAGCTGATGGGCGCAGAAGTTATCCCTGTTCATTCTGGTTCTTCTACGCTAAAAGACGCATGTAATGAAGCTCTACGTGACTGGTCTGCAACTTACGAAGAAGCACACTACCTACTAGGTACTGCGGCTGGCCCTCACCCATTCCCAACAATCGTTCGTGATTTCCAACGCATGATTGGTGAAGAAACAAAGAACCAAATCCTGGCTCGTGAAGGTCGCCTTCCAGATGCGGTTATCGCTTGTGTCGGCGGTGGTTCAAACGCTATCGGTATGTTCGCTGACTTCATTGAAGAAGAGTCTGTTCGCCTAATCGGTGTAGAGCCTGCTGGTAAAGGTATTGATACCGACCAACACGGCGCGCCACTTAAGCACGGTAAAACCGGTATCTTCTTTGGTATGAAAGCACCATTGATGCAAGATGAGAACGGCCAAGTAGAAGAGTCTTACTCTGTTTCTGCGGGTCTAGATTTCCCATCAGTGGGTCCTCAACACGCGCACCTAAATGCCATTGGCCGTGCTGAATACGACAACGTGACCGATGACGAAGCGCTAGAAGCGTTCCAATTGATTGCACGTAAAGAAGGTATTATCGCAGCGCTAGAGTCATCTCATGCTGTGGCTCATGCTGTTAAAATGGCTCACGACGACCCAGAGAAAGAACAGCTATTAGTGGTTAATCTATCTGGTCGTGGTGATAAAGACATCTTCTCCGTACACGACATTCTTAAAGAGAAAGGAGCATTATAATGGATCGCTATCAATCACTCTTCACTCGCTTAGCTGAAAAGAATCAAGGCGCATTTGTACCATTCGTAACGGTTGGCGATCCTAACCCTGAGCAGTCTCTTAAGATCATGGAAACTTTAGTTGAAGCGGGTGCTGATGCACTTGAGCTTGGTATTCCATTCTCAGATCCGCTTGCTGATGGCCCAACAATCCAAGGCGCGAACATTCGTGCTTTAGATTCTAAAGTAACGCCAGATGTATGTTTTGATCTTATTGGTCAAATTCGCGCTAAATACCCAGAGCTGCCAATCGGCCTACTGATGTACGCAAATTTGGTTTACGCACGTGGTATCGAGAACTTCTACGAGCGTTGTGCGAATGCGGGTATCGACTCAGTACTGATTGCAGACGTACCAACCAATGAAAGCGGCGAGTTTGTTGCGGCAGCGAAGAAATTTGGCGTTCATCCAATCTTTATTGCTCCACCAACAGCGAGCGATGAAACACTTCAGTCAGTATCTGAACTTGGTGGTGGCTACACTTACCTACTTTCTCGTGCTGGCGTAACGGGTGCAGAAACAAAAGCAAACATGCCAGTAACGGCGCTACTTGATCGTTTGAACAAGTTCGATGCGCCACCAGCACTGCTTGGTTTCGGCATCTCAGCGCCTGAGCAAGTAAAAGAAGCGATTCAAGCTGGCGCTGCTGGCGCTATCTCTGGCTCAGCGGTTGTAAAAATCATTGAGAACAACGTTGAACAGCCAGAAGCAATGCTTAAAGCACTAGCTGAGTTTGTAACGCCAATGAAAGCCGCAACACAGAGGTAATCTTTAGCATTCGCTAAACATGACTTTAGATTCTAAAAGGCACCACAGTTGTGGTGCCTTTCTTATTTCTGTCGGAAAAACTTGTTAATCTTCCACTTTCATCGTTTTCTTAATCGCGGCCTCATTGAATGTCGCTTTGATTGGGTCAGTGATTTTATCCACCAAATCGACAGGCATCGGGAATACGATGGTCGTGGTGCGTTCATTCGCTACCTCGGTTAATGTCTGCATATAGCGTAACTGAATGGCGTTAGGCGCTTTGTTCAGCACTTCTGCAGCTTCTCTTAGCTTAGTGGATGCCTCTAACTCACCCGTCGCATGTATCACCTTGGCTCGACGAGAACGTTCGGCTTCCGCTTGTTTTGCAAGAGCTCGCACCATGCTGTCATCCAGATCAACATGCTTGATCTCGACATTGGCAATCTTAATTCCCCAATTGTCGGTATGTTGATCCAAGATCGCTTGTAAGTCTCGATTGAGCTCTTCACGCTCAGACAACAGCTCATCCAACTCATGCTGACCGAGCACCGAGCGCAGCGTTGTTTGCGAAAGTTGACTGGTCGCTTCAAGGTAGTTCTCTACGTTATTAATCGCCATCTTCGGATCCAGCACTCGAAAATAGACCACCGCATTCACCTTGACCGACACGTTATCGCGTGTGATCAAATCTTGCGTCGGTACGTCCAACACGATAGTTCGTAGATCCACTCTTACGATTTGTTGAATGAATGGAATGATGATAATCAACCCCGGCCCTTTCACACCGTAAAAGCGTCCAAGGAAAAACACCACTGCACGCTCGTACTCGCGCAGTACTTTGAACATGCTGGCTATCAACAAGATAACGAGCACAATGACAATACCTATAGTGTGTATAAACATAACCGCCCCCTAATGGTAACGATGGTTAAGCAATTAATAATTCAATCAAGTCTGTCCTAACATTCCGCGCTAACAGCCCGTGCTAGCAGTTCGCGCTAACCAGATTTCGATGGTGTCTCATCGGGCAGCGCTTCAACATCCAAAGAAAGCCCTGTCAGCTTGGTAACTCTGATACTCTGTCCAGCTTTCAGTTCATTCGCGCATTTAGCTTGCCAGATCTCACCTTCTACCAGCACGCGACCCGCACCAGGGAAACCACTGACGACTTTACCAATCTCACCGACAACCGCTTCCATTCCCGTGGTTACTGGCTTATTTCTCACTCGGACTAGCATTGATATTGTTACGACGATAAACGCTACAGAGAACAAACTGATTCCGATAATTAACGGTAATGCGATTTGGTAACCCGGCACCTCAGTGTCCATCAGCATGATTGAGCCCAATGTAAATGCAGCCACGCCACCCAAGCCGAAAATACCAAAGCTCGGGCTAAACGCCTCTGCAACCATTAAGGCTATTCCCAATAGGATTAAGGCAAGACCCGCGTAACTCACAGGCAGCATTTGTAAGGAGTACATCGCCAATAACAGACAGATGCCGCCCAATACGCCCGGTAAGCCAACACCAGGGTTATAGAACTCAAGCAACAAACCGTAGATACCGATAAGCATGAGAATGTAAGCGACATTTGGATTGGTGATCACCGAAAGCAAACTAAAACGCCAATCTTGTTCTCGCTCGACAAACGCCACATCACTAAGTTGAACTTGCTGACTGACGCCATTAATGGTGATAGTACGTCCATTGCTCATTTCCACTAGCTGTTGTAAATCACTCGCGATGAAATCAATGACGTTGAGTGCGAGGGCATTCTCTGAATCTAAACTCGCCGCTTCTCTTACCGCCTTTTCTGCCCATTCTTCATTACGATTGTGCAATTTAGCCAAGCTAACAATGTAAGCGGACGCATCGTTGATCACCTTCTTCTCCATCGCCGTGGTGGCTTTTACTTGCTCAGAGTTATCCTCTTGAGGTGAACTTTGCTCACTGGCTATGGCGTTGTCGTCTTTATTGGCGTCTTCTTGAGGAGATAACGGATTAGAAGGGCCTTTACCTCCGCCAAGAGACACTGGAGTGGCTGCACCCAAATTGGTTCCGGGAGCCATAGAAGCGATGTGACTGGCGAGTAGAATATAAGTCCCTGCACTTGCTGCGCGTGAACCTGCTGGTCCAACCCAAGTAGCTATTGGAATCGGTGACGTGGTGATGGATCTGATAATGTCGCGCATCGACGTATCTAACCCGCCGGGCGTGTTCATTTTCAATATAATGAGCTTAGCTTGCTCGTCGTGAGCCTGTTCTATTTCTCTCGTGAGGTAATCACTGGTCGCTGGACCTATACCTCCATTCACCTCTATCACCCAGACATCATCGGCCTGAACATTCGCAGAGGCGAACAACAGAAGAAACGCGAACAAGCACTTTAATATAAAAGTCATAGCCCCTCTCCTTACAACTGAGATGCTAGATAGACGTTTTATTTAAAGCGTAGAGGTAACATCTTGGTAATAAATAGATACCTTAAGCATAGTTCAGGCTGAATTTCCCACAACACACAGCTCAAAATCTCACCTCGATCGTGACGAGCAAAAAAAGCTCAAAAATGAAACGCAAATGTTAACAAAACCAACTAAACACCGCAGTACAGAAATTATTCACAAAACACCGGATAGATTTACATTTATAAACTCAACAAATAACCGACCAATAAAAAACAAAAGCAAACGTTTGCATCGGTACAAAAAAACGCCAAATAACATTAGACCTCCTATTTTTAGCCGTCTTTCACCTCTGCTCATATTGATAAATGTAAAGGATACGTGTAAAACTCTTCGCGAAATATTTATCCAATGGTATATCGTACATTGGTAGGTAGTTCTGGGATTTTTATATTTAGTAGCACAGAGGTTATGGAAGTGTTAAAAGAAAAGAGTTTACTAAGCAACATCGGCGTTCAAGTCGTTATTGCAATGATCATCGGTACCGTAGTCGGCGCGATGATGGGTGACAGCGCAACTATGTTCGCTCCACTGGGTGCTATCTTCATCAACTTGATCAAGATGCTGGTTATCCCTCTAGTCGCGGTTGCCCTAATTTCAGGTGCTGCTGGTCTAGGTAATAGCTCATCGGCTGGTAAAGTCGGTGTAACAACACTGGGTTACTTCGCACTAACGTCTGCACTTGCTGTAGCACTAGCGCTTGTAATGGGTGAAGTATTCGAACCGGGTCGTGGTATCGATGTTTCTGGCGTAGAAGGCATGTTCTCTTCTGAATACGCTGCGAAAGGCGAACTTCCAACGTTCTGGGCAACCATCACTGGCATGATCCCTACCAACGTTTTCCAATCATTGAATGAAGCAAACATTCTGCAAATCCTAGTTTTCTGCTTATTCTTTGGTATCGCGCTTTCTAAGCAAGCGAAAGAAAAACGTGACCCTATCATCAATGGCGTAAACGCGATTGTTGACGCTATGGTTTGGATGATCAACAAGGTTATGATCATTGCACCACTTGGCGTGTTCGGCCTGATGGCAGAAGCAGTAGGTACGTTCGGTTTCGGCGCACTAATGGTTGTGTTCAAACTGTTCATCGTTTACATCGCTGCGATCCTGATCTTCGGCTTTGTTGCTTACCCACTGATGATTCAAATCTTCACTAAGACTTCTGCTAAGAAGTTCCTAGTAGCAATGAAGAAGCCTCAAGCGGTTGCTCTTTCAACAGCATCATCAATGGCAACACTGCCAGTAACAATGGAAACAGTTGAGAAAGAACTTGGCGTTCGTAACTCTACCGCTTCATTCGTTCTGCCTCTTGGCGCGACGATCAACATGTCTGGTAACGCGATCTACTACGGCCTAGTGGCTATCTTCTTCGCACAGCTATTCAACATCGACCTATCTATGGGTGCTTACGTTGCTATCATCGTAACGTCTACGCTAGGTGCGGTTGGTCAAGCTGGTGTTCCAGGTCCTTCTTTCCTAGTGGTTGCAGTTCTTCTAGCAGCTGGCATCCCTATCGAAGGTCTACCTCTGTTGTTCGCTCTAGACCGTATTTTCGACATGATCCGTACTGCTCTAAACATCACTGGTGATGCAGCATGTGCCGTAATCGTTGATTCTCTAATCGAAGACGAAGCAAAAGAAGCTGAGCTACAAAAACAGCAAGCTTAATCTTGTCGTTCACTTTGAATGAATAAATGAAAACCGCCTTATTTTAAGGCGGTTTTTTATTAGATACTTATTCTGGTTGAGTCGATTAATCTCGTACTTGAAAGGTTAATTGATTAACCCAAATGCACGAGGCAACGCTAAACTAATTTCAGGAATGAACGTAATAGCCAGCAGTGTGACGATCAATACGGCACAAAACGGCATGATACTTCTTATAACATTCTCAATTTTAGAACCACTGACACTACAACCTACAAATAGCGCAGTACCAACGGGTGGCGTTGCAATGCCAATACATAAGTTGAAGATAATCATCATCGCAAAATGAATGGGATGCATGCCTAAATGCTCGGCTATCGGCATAAAGATAGGGGTAAAGATCAATACGGCTGGCGTTAGATCCATAAACATACCCACAATCAGTAGAATCAAATTCATCAGAATAAAGATGATAATCGGATTATCTGAAATAGAGAGCATCCAATCACTGATCATTGTTGGTAGACCAGTAAAAGCCATTGCCCATGACATAATGGTAGAAGCACCAATCAAGAACAACATAATGCCAGTAACCTGAACGGTTTCTCTACAAATTACCGGGAAGTGCTCCCACTTGAGGGTTCGGTAACAGAGTGACAGTATAAAAGAGTACAGAACCGCTATACATGCCCCTTCTGTTGCAGTGAACACACCACCAATAATACCGCCAATAACAACAACAATAAGCCCTAAGCTTGGCGTTGCTTGCCAAACAATATTGAGCACATCTTTCGTTGTAAAGCCGTCATTGGCACTTGTTTTATAGCCTTTCTTTTTAGCGATAAAATAGGCTACGACCATACAACTTAAACCCATTAAAATACCTGGGACATAACCTGCGATAAACAGTGCCGCAACGGATGTTCCACCCGATACCACTGAAAATACGATCAGCGAATTACTCGGCGGTATTAATAAACCAGCAGGGCAAGATGCAACGTTTACTGCTGTTGCTAAGTTTTTATCATAACCATCTTTTTCTAATTCAGGGCCTAAGGTTTTGCCTACCGCTGCTGCAGCTGCAACGGCTGATCCTGAAACGGCGCCAAACATCATATTTGCAAAGATATTAACGTGGAAAAGTGAACCAGGAATCCAACCCACCAAGAGCTTTGCAAGGTTGATCAGTCGACTCGCTATACCACCCACATTCATTATATTCCCAGCGAGGATAAAGAAAGGGATTGCTAATAAACTGAAACTATCGATACCGGTAATAATTTTTTGACCCGCAGTAATACTTGCGACTTCAAACGGTAAGATGAAATACATGATCGTTAAAGATGACATAGCAATTGCAATCGCAATGGGCATGCTTATCGCGATCATGAATAAGAAGAGGCCTAGCAGCCAAACACCAATGGACAAATCCATAATATAAGGTCCTTTTATAACTTACTTTTTATTGGGTTCACAAAAAAGATCAAACGTATTCATGACCAAATAGATGAGGATAATAACGGCTGAAATTGGCAATATTGAATAAACCGTCGACATCGGTAATTGCAGTGCTGGAGATAGTTGTTGTGTGGTTCTTCCCATTAAGGCAATACCACCTTGAAGCATTGCTAAAGAGACAAATGCGCCAGAAATTACATTGATGAGTAAATGCAGTGCTATGTGTGCTTTGCCCTTAAGATAACCGTCCAATAACGTTATTGCTAAATGTCCTTTGATACCAAATAAGTAACTTGCTCCCAATAACCCCAGCCATACCATCGCATAACGAGCAAGTTCATCAGTCCAGTTACTTGGGTCATTCAACACATAGCGACTAAAAACCTGCCAAGTGACCGTCACGACAAGTAACATGAGTGCAAAAGAAGAGACAAAAAGAATCAACCTATCAAGTAGGTTTCTGAAAGTTGCTAACATGGGGTGATACCTCAAAAATTTTGCCTTAGCAGAACCAAGGCAAAATTATTTTCACTAATACTGGTTAAAGAACTTCAATTTTTTCAATGAATGAAGCTAATTTAGGGTCTTTTTTCGCTTCATCAATCATAGGTTTAACAGCTGCACGGAAAGGGGCTTTATCAACCTCAACAAACGTTACGCCTGCTTTGATTCCTTTCTCTTTGTTCATGTCATCTGTTGCGTCCCAGATCTTGATCTGCTCTTCAAGAGACTCTGCTGCTGCTTCCTTTAAGATTTTTTGTTCGTCTGCCGTTAGTGAAGCCCATTTATATTCTGAAATGATGATCACATCAGGTGTCATCATGTGCTGGTCCATAGAGTAAAATTTAGCAACTTCACTGTGTTTCATTTCAACTAAGCTAGAAATATTGTTTTCAGCACCATCAATTACGCCTTGCTGCAGTGCCGTGTATACCTCATTGAAAGGTACAGGTGTTGCTTTACCACCTAATAGGTTGACCATTTCCATCATGGTTGGAGAGCCAGGAACTCGAACTTTCATTCCTGCTAGATCGGCCGGCGAGTTAATTGCTTTTTTAGCGTAGAAGCTACGTGTACCTGAATCATAAAATGTAAGTCCAATGAAACCTTTACCTTCGCTTGAAAGCAGCATCTCTTGTGCAGCTTCACTTCGCATGAACGTTCTCATATGTGGAACATCACGGAATAAGAAAGGCAGTGCATTAACTTTAAACGTTGGTTCAAAAGATTCAGCTAATCCACCATTGATTTTCGCCATATCAATCGCGCCAGTAACAACTTGCTCAGCTTGGTCACGCTCAGAGCCTAGTTGACCGTTCGGAAAGATCTTAATCGTAAGGTCACCATTCGATTTTTCTTTAACTTTATCAGCCATGATCACCATGCCTTGGTGAGCAGCGCTTTCTAGAGACATTGCATGCCCTAGGGTCAAAGTTTTTGCTTGAGCTCCAAATGTCATGAGAATTGATGCTGCAGCAATCGTCAGTAGGTGTTTTTTCATGTTCTTCTCCAGAATCCATTTTTGTAAGAGGTACAGTTTTATATGTCACGTTAGAACCGAGCTTGAGGTCAAAAAATCAATTGCATACCGCTTACCCGTGTAACGCTTCATTACAATATTCTTACCCTATGAATTTTGTATTACAATAATATCTGTATATTTTGTGAACTAAGGTTCGTATGTGTGCTTGATGCTTGATTTGATTGTGATACCAATCATACTTGGCACTATTTAAGCCACTAATTAGCCTAATTTAGGATTTATTTGGAATTCTGGGGATTTCAACTGCTTTAAGAACAAGATCTTAACTAAAAACCGGATACAAACTTGTGTTATTTTAAGACCTTAAAATCAATTTCGAAGCATGGGCAAAGAAGGATTCATCGATTGAAAAGTGGGATGTTAACTGCGCTTAGGAGAGGTGATAAAGGTAGAGCTTTGGTAACAAGAGTGGATAAACGGGTATGAGAGCAACGGCGGGAATCTTACCGGGTAGAATTGTTTGTAACAAAAATCCGAGAGCCTCACAGCTCTCGGATTTTTGTTTTTATTGATTTAACTTTAGACGCTAGCTCAATTACAAATCACTACCATAGATATCAAACGTGAAGTACTTCGAAGCAATCTTGTCGTAAGTACCGTTCGCTCTGATCTCTTCGATGGCGTTGTTGAACTGTTTTGCCAGTTTTGAATCCTGTTTTCTTAGGGCTAAAGCCGTGCCTTCGCCGATGTAGGCTTTGTCAGTTACCGCTTTACCTTTGAACTCAAAGCCCTCTCCTTCTTTCTTATCTAAGAAAGCGAGCGACAGTTGATCGGAATTGCCGAAGGTAAGATCCAGACGGCCATTTTGCAGATCCAGATACACTTCATCTTGCCCTGTGTAACGCTTGATGTTGGCAACACTGCCAAACTTATCCGTTACATAACGGTCGTGAATCGTGCCTTGCTGAACACCGATGGTTTTACCCGCTAAGCCCTTCTCATCAATCGCAAATTCTGTGCTTTTGGCTGCAACAAACACGGCTGGTGTTTGGTAGTACTTATCAGTAAATAAGATTTTGCGCTTACGCTCTTCGGTAATACGCATAGAAGCCATGATCACATCTGACTTTCTTGCCAATAGGCTTGGAATCAACGAATCCCAGCTTTGTGATACCCAAGTACAATCGAGTTTAGCTTGCTCGCACAGAGCGTCAGCTATCTCGATATCAAACCCGACAGGCACGCCTTCACTATTTTTGTAGTTGAATGGCGGATAGGTAAAGTCTGACGCCAAACGGATTTCTTTCGCCTGTACCGTTGTACCAAGTAAAGCGGCCGCACAAGCAAGTCCTAGTATTATCTTTTTCATCATTGCCATCCTAGATATGATCTTTGTCGAGTTGAAATTGAGGTTCTTTATCTTGAAGCTGTTGAGTTTGTTGCTTCTTTTCTAATTCGGTCTGGTAACTTGTAAGTGACGCTATCACTTCCGCCATGCTCTCTGGGCTACCAATACTGATTCGAACGCAGTGACGTAATGCAGGCTCATGATGTTGATTCCTTGTCACAATGCCATCTTTCGCCAATGCACTAAATAGCTCATATTCAGGCTTGTGGCGTAATAACACAAAGTTGGTTGAAGACGGGTAAACCTGCTCAATGAAATCAAACTGATTGAGTTCGCAAGCAAAGCGATTACGCAGTTCAACCAGCTTTGACGTTGCTTCTTGCATCACGGCAACACGCTCATGAGATAACGCCTCTAAAACTATCTGAGACGAGCAATCTGGCATTGGGTATGGCGGAATGAGCTTAGAAACATACTGCATCACATTTTGACTCGCCAAGATAAAACCACAGCGTACTGCCGCAAGTCCAAATGCCTTAGACAAGGTGCGAATCACAACCAAATGTGGGTAGCGTTCAATCAGGTTCACCGCTGATGTTTGAGGTTCAAACTCAATATACGCTTCATCCACCACAACCAAAGATTTACCCTGAGTCCCTTCAAGCACCTGAATCAGATCCGATTTCGGAATCACATTGCCTGTTGGGTTGTTCGGTGAACAAAGGAAAACAATATTGGCCAACTCGGCTTTATTCACGATGTCAGCAACGTCTAAGCTGAAATCTTCCTGCAAAGGAGAGTCGAGCGTTTCAATCGCTAGTGCATCAGCGCAAAACTCATACATGGCATACGTTGGTGAACAGATAAGGATATTATCTTGAGCGGGTTTGCAGAATGTTCTGATCAGTAAGTCAATCGCTTCATCGGCACCACGCACCGCAACGGTTGCAGCATCAGTTCCGCAATAAGCTTGGTAAGCCTTGGCAATGTCTTGCGGTAAAAAGTCTGGGTAACGATTATGGCTGGCTTCTCCTTGAAACAGAGGGCTTTCCAATTCATTTGCGTTTAACCAGACACGTCCATCACCACCAATTCTTCTTGCTGATTGATAAGGTATTAATTTTTTTACAGCCTGAGGCACTAAGTTATCAATAAAAGATGTCAAGAAGCTATCCCTTTCACATAATCACAATGTCTTCACCACTGCTTTCATATTCAAAAAATGTGATTTATACACATATTGAATCACTAATGATGAGTAAGTATTTACATTCAAACAGAACACTATTGATAAATGAATCGAAATAATCACATAATAGCCATGATAAAAAATCATAGGTAACGATATGAACAACACACTCCCTTCAACCAAAACCTTGCTCGCATTCCTGTCTACCGCAAGGCATCTCAACTTTACACGCGCGGCACATGAGCTCAATGTGACGCAAGGTGCGGTGAGTCGTCAGGTATTGTCGTTTGAAGAAAGCCTTGGGTGTGATCTCTTCTATCGCCATGCTCGTGGTTTGTCATTAACGCCTAAAGGGGAAGAACTGGTTCCTCTCATTCAAGGGACCATTCAGCAGCTGCAATCAGCACTTAATCAGGTCGCGAGTTCTCCCTCTAAGATAAAACTCAATGCCCCGAGTTGTATTACCTCTTGGCTATTACCTAAGTTAATGTCGTTTCAACAAGCCTACCCTGAGATTGATGTCGAGCTCACATCGACCATCAAGCACGTTTTTGAGCCTAGCTTTGATCCCTTCGATGCGGTAATCACCTATGGCAAGAAACCAAGCCAGCACTCAATTGTTAGTCAACTGCTGTTCAACGAACAACTCGCCCCTATCTGCCAAGCACAGAGTATTGTTCCAAGCCACTTGATTGATAGCACTTCAACTGTCATCAAGCCGCACAAGCTTGCTCAGTACACTTGGTTACACGCTAACAATGAGCAAAGTGACTGGCGACTTTGGTTAGAACACATCGGCAGCCATGATCTTTCCAGTAAGAATAACCAACAATTTGCCACACTCGACCAAGCGATGAACGCGGCCATTCAAGGGTTTGGGATAGCGATAGGCGATATCACACTCGCTAAGCAAGATATCGATTTGGGTAGATTGGTGAAAGTGAGCGAAGGCAGTGTGTTCTCCGGCAACGGTTACTTCTTGCTGCAACCTAAAAATCGTCAAAATGCGTCATTATCGACTCTGGTAGATTGGCTCGTTGATTAAAGGAATAATTGAAACGAATCCAATAAGGTTATTTTAAACAAGGCTTTATAAAGGGAAAGCACCCTCGCTCGTCAGAATGAGAATCAAGTGATTCCCAAATTGATGTAAGAAATCGATTCTCAAAATAAAACTATTCCTCTTCCACAACGTATTGTTTGGGTGAGAGCAGACGAAACCTTCTATTAGCTCAATGAAAATACAAATCAAATCATTTCGTTAGGTTAAAAGATCTGTCCTCATAGAGAAAATGGCATTCGAATTGCTTTGTCATAGATAACCCAACCAATATACAGCAGGTTGCATCTTATTCATCATGCAGCTTGTCACGGAGGATAGGCTATGACCTTACAAAGACATACGTATTACGGCTTGATTCACCACGGAATTAAGACCTTGCTAATGGATAGAGTTGGTCACTTTACTGAACGTGAATATCACGAATATCTCGACCTGACGACAGGAAAATCAACGTGTTTTGCCATGAGCGAGCAAGAGCTTGAGAACACCTTAGATAATCTAAAAAGCGAAGGCTATTTAGAAGACATCAAGAAGTTGATTCCTCGCTACCAAACTTCGTCAATCCGCTGACTAGTTCTTAACAAAATTAGTTTTACAGCCAATTGCCTCGGGCTATTTAGCATCGGGGCAATTTTAGTTAGACTGTTTGCAACTCAACTAACTGGATAGTCAGTCCACATGAAACAAATTCTTGATTTCATCCCTCTCATCATTTTCTTTGCGCTCTACAAGATGTACGACATCTACACCGCGACAGGTGCGTTGATTGTTGCCTCTGCAGTACAGATTGTTTTGACGTACTTAATCTACAAAAAAGTAGAGAAAATGCAGGTGGTCACGTTCCTTATGGTTGCCGTATTTGGTGGCATGACCATCTTCTTACACGACGACAACTTCATTAAATGGAAAGTAACGATCGTTTACGCTCTGTTCGCTATTGGCCTGACAGTCAGCCACCTTATGGGCAAGTCAGCCATTAAAGGCATGTTGGGTAAAGAGATCACACTGCCTGATGCCGTATGGGGAAAAATCAACTGGGCTTGGACTCTGTTCTTTACCCTATGCGCCATTCTCAACGTTTACGTTGCTTTCAGCCTGCCGTTGGATGTCTGGGTTAACTTCAAGGTGTTTGGCTTGCTCATCGCGACCTTGTTGTTCACATTACTGACAGGTGTGTACATCTATAAGCATTTGCCAAAAGATCAGCAGAAAGAGTTAACGGATAAAAATACCGACGAGAAGTAACCCTAAGGGATGAGTCCTCATTCCCTTTTTGATACAATTCTTATCAATATGCTATTTAACAGTGGCCAATGATACTCGTGATCATTGGCCACTGGCTTTTTTGTGTTGCGGAAACTGGTCAAAATAAAACCTATTATTTAATGACAATCTCACTAAATTAGCGGTCATCTGGTCTCTTGTTGTTCATTGCACTCATTTGCCAATGTGCTTAACCAGTCAACACATCAGTTTTTATTTAAGATAATCAATACCACCAAGAGTACTACAATGACGATTCAATCAACTTTGAACCCTATTGGTTCTTTACTTCTTCGCACATTAGCGATGCCTTCTGACACCAATGCTGCGGGTCAGATCTTCGGTGGTTGGATAATGTCTCAGCTCGACCTAGCTGGCGGCATCTTGGCGAAAGAGATCTCTAACGGCAAGATTGTGACTGTTTCAGTATCAAGCATTGAATTCAAACAACCTGTATCGGTTGGCGATGTGGTGTGTGTGTATGGCGACTGTACCAAAATTGGCCGTAGCTCGATGAATATCGACTTAGAAGTATGGGTTAAGCCTGTGCTTGATCACGGCATAGGCGACCGTTACAAAGTTTGTGGCGCGACCTTCAACTACGTGGCTGTTGATGAAAGTGGCAAGCCTCGCCCTATCAACAAATAGTACTTTTCACTAAGTCATACACGTCAGTGGTCTTTAGTTTCAGCAAATGAAATCGCTAAAGACCATACTGCTCTCTCGCACCATTTCACAATTTCTTATCATTAGCCCTTCCAATACCAATTAGTTCGCGTAAATTAGCAAGATAGCGAATTTAAACGCCCCAATTCAGTGAAGTAAAATAAGGATATCTCAATATGTGGTACGTGATTTTTTCTCAAGACGTCGAAAATTCATTAGAAAAGCGCCTAAGTGTTCGCCCACAACATCTAGAACGCCTACAAACACTTCACGATGAAGGCCGACTTTTGACAGCAGGTCCAATGCCAGCTATTGATTCGGATAACCCTGGCGAAGCGGGTTTCACAGGTTCTACTGTGATTGCTGAGTTTAACTCTTTAGAAGACGCACAGGCATGGGCAGACGCGGACCCGTATATCGAAGCTGGTGTCTACCAAAATGTCATCGTAAAACCATTCAAGAAAGTATTTTAACGTGAAAAAATGGATTATTGGCTCACTGGCGATGGCTCTGCTTGCAGGCTGTGCTTCAAGTGAGCAAGACCAACAAAGACAACTCGAGATGATGGCGCAGCACCGTGCTGGCGTTTTATCTGCAGGCCTACCGATTGAGTATGGCCCGTTGTCGGTCATGCGAGTACTCGCAAAAAACACCGTGATTGAAATCATGATGATCTACAACCAAGATGCTAAAGGTGCGAAGCCTTTAAACCAAGTTGTCGATATGAGTGTGAACAGCTACTGCACTAACTCAGAAGTAAGAGCAAACCTAGACATGGGCTTGGCTTACAACATCAAGATTCGCAACACACGCGGACAATTGATGGTTGAGAAGCTGATCAGCAAAGATACTTGCCAGAGCAGCAGCTAGATTCGAACATATATAAACGTCAAAGCCTCGCAGTCGCGAGGCTTTTTGTTTTGAGTCATCTAGCTCTAATGATAGTTAAGCTTCTGCTGACTCCCACTCTTTACGCAACTCCTTAGTCGCAGAGACTAAATTAGTCAGTGCTGCTTCTGTTTCTGCCCAATTGCGAGTCTTCAGGCCACAATCTGGGTTTGCCCATAAGCGTTCTGCCGGAATTTTCTCCGCTGCTTTCTTCAACAGACCAATGATCCACTCTTGCGATGGAATGTTTGGCGAGTGAATATCGTAAACACCTGGGCCAATCGCATTCGGGTAATTGAACTCTTCAAACGCTTTAAGCAGTTCCATGTTCGAACGAGAAGTCTCAATGGTAATCACGTCGGCGTCTAGTGCAGCCACTGAATCAATGATTTCGTTGAATTCGCTGTAACACATGTGAGTATGAATCTGCGTCTCTGGCTTAGCACTCGCGGCTGAGATCTTAAAGGCATCTACCGCCCACTCTAAGTATTCTGCGTGGTCGCGTTTTTTCAGAGGCAAACCTTCACGAATCGCTGGTTCATCAATCTGAATAATGTTGATTCCCGCATCTTGTAGGTCAGACACTTCATCACGCAGCGCAAATGCCAATTGGTTAGCGATCTCTTTACGTGAGATATCTTCACGTGGGAACGTCCAACACAAGATAGTGACAGGACCAGTAAGCATGCCTTTCATTTGTTTAGAAGTTAGAGATTGTGCGTAGGTCGACCACTCCACCGTCATCGGTTTTTCGCGCTCGATATCTGCCACCACAATCGCAGGTTTCACGCAGCGAGAACCATAGCTTTGCACCCAACCAAATTTGGTGGTTTGAAAGCCTGCTAGATTCTCAGCAAAATATTCCACCATATCGTTACGTTCCGCTTCGCCATGCACCAACACATCTAAGTCGAGTGCTTCTTGGCGTTTCACCGCATCCGCGATGTGACCTTTTAATGCGGTGGTGTATTCCGCTTCGCTCAACTTTCCTGTGCGATAAGCGCTACGTTGAACACGGATCTCGCCAGTCTGTGGGAACGAACCAATGGTTGTGGTCGGCAGTAAAGGTAAACCTAAAACCTCAGATTGGTGTGCAGCGCGTTCTGCATAAGGTGCACTGCGCTCCGCTAATGCTTTGGTAATAGTATTAATACGAGCCTGTACCTGCCGCTTATTTACGTGAGTCGCGCTCTTGCGGGCAACAATCGGCTGGCTATAAGTCTCACACGCTAAAATGGCATTTTGATCGCCGTCTAGCGCCGCACCCAATAAGCTAACCTCTGTGACTTTCTGTTTCGCGAAAGCAAACCAGCTTTTCACTTCATCGCTAAGCGAATCTTCCAACTCTAAGTCAACAGGGCTGTGCAGCAGCGAACATGAACTCGCCACCCAAAGCTTATCGCCTAGCTTCTCTTTCACAGGTTGCAGTTTCGCTAGCTGGGTAGCCAAGTCTGCTCGCCAAACATTGCGTCCGTTGATGACACCAGCAGACAGTACCCACTCGTCCGGTAGTTTACTCACGACTTCATCGAGCTGTTGTGGCGCAGCGGTTAAATCAATATGTAAGCCATTCACTGGCAGTTTGACGATTTTGTCTAAGGTGTCCGTCACCGAATCAAAGTAAGTGGTCAATAGTAGCTTCACATCACCTTGAATTACTTGATAAGCCAATTTGAATGAATCGGCCCACTGCTTTTCAAGCTCAAGCGACAGAATAGGTTCGTCGATTTGCACCCACTCAACACCCAGTTTGGCAAGCTTAGCTAAAATCGCTTGGTAGGCAGTCAGCAAGCGCGGCAACAAGGCTAAGCGATCAAAGCCCTCTTCTACTTCCTTACCCAAGTACAAGTAAGACAACGGACCAAGAAGGACTGGTTTAACCTTATGTCCAGCTTGAATGGCTTCATTCACCTCATCAAACAGTTGCGGCCAGCTCACTTCAAACGAATCATCTTTACTGAATTCTGGAACAATGTAGTGATAGTTAGTATTGAACCACTTGGTCATGTCAGATGCAGCAGCACCGTCTTGAGCGCTTTCTGAACCATGCTTCCCACCACAACAAGTAGCTTCAACTTGTGATTGCCCACGTCCCACTCGGAACAAGGTATCTAAGTCTGGGAAGGCTTTTTCTTCTTCAGATCCACCAGCGTGGCGTTGTGGCACATGACCTAAAAGCAAAGTCGTAGTTAACACATGGTCGTACCATGCGAAGTCACCCGCAGTTGCAAAGCTTAGATTCGCGTCGGCTTGTACATTCCAGTTACGATTTCTCAGTTCGCTGCCGAGCTGCTTAAGTTGTGATTGGTCAATATCACCACGCCAGTACTTCTCTAATGTGAATTTGAGTTCGCGTTTTTCACCGATGCGTGGGTAGCCAAGAATATGCGTTGTCGTAGTCATGAACCTGTTCCTTATTCAATAATTGTTAGTATCTTTTCAGACCACCTGTTGAAAATTTCGCTTTTTCAAAAAGGCGTCTGGATGGCTAAACTATCCACCCAATCTGAATAATGAACAACGTCCAAATATTCATCTTGTTTATTAAAAATATTCATCTTGAATAAACCAAAGATGAGGTAATTAAATCCATCTGGACATCTAGACGTTTACAAATGATAAAAAACCCCGTAGGGTGATTATTAAGAAATATTGAATTGGCTTAGGGAATATGAGGAATACTCATGATAGAGCTTAAACACCTTCGAACATTGACTACCTTGAGAGACAGCGGCTCACTGACAGCAACCGCAACCTCTCTTCATTTGACGCAGTCGGCGCTTTCTCACCAATTGAAAGACCTTGAGGCGCGTATTGGCGGTCAGCTTTTCCTACGTAAAACTAGGCCAGTTAAGTTCACTTCTGAAGGTGAGATTTTGCTTAAGCTCGCCGATGAGATACAGCCAAGAATCGCTAAAGCAGAGAACGAACTCGCAAGCCTGAAAGAGGATGTGAATGGTCGTTTACACATGGCGATCGAGTGTCACTCATGCTTCCAATGGTTAATGCCCGCTTTGAAGGAGTACCAAGTTGCTTGGCCAAGCGTGACATTAGATTTTTCATCGGGCTTTGGTTTTGAGCCTCTACCCGCATTAATGGCTGGTGAATTAGACTTGGTGATCACCTCCGACATTCAGCCACGTTCAGAGGTTCACTATGAGCCACTTTTCGATTTCGAGATGCGTTTGATCACTGCAATTAACTCGCCTTTGGCCGACAAACCAAGCATTGATCCGCAAGATCTTAGCGATCTCACTATGCTCTCCTACCCTGTTCAAAAGCAGCGCTTGGATGTGGTGAAGCACTTTTTACAACCTGCAGGCATTGAACCGAAGAAATGGAAACAGGCAGACAACACATTGATGTTGGTACAAATGGTATCGGCAGGATTAGGTGTCGCGGCATTGCCAAATTGGGCGATCAGTGAGTTTTCAAGACAGGGCTTAATCGCCAGTAAACCTTTAGGTAAAGGGCTTTCAAGAAGACTGTTTGCAGCGGTAAGAAACTCAGAAAAAGACAAGCGCTACCTGCAAGCATTCTTTAGTACGGCAAGGCAACAGAGTAAGAGTCACCTTGATGGTATTGAGGTCGTTTAACGATAACCATCATCAGCTAGCTCCTCTTACACCAAGCACAAGAGACAACCGTCAGAAACAAAAAAAGTCACAGATAATCTGTGACTTTTTAGTTTCAGTACCGATAATTTTCGATATCTGTTGATTCGCGAAAAATAGACTATCTTGCGTAAGATTTAAACTGGTTAGTCAGTGGGTCGTATTGATAGCCAAGCATATCCAGCTTACCGACGACACTTTCTATATCCATCTCATACATGCTAATGAGCTCTTCAAAACTGTCGCACTCTAAGCGCAGTTTCTCGTTCACGATTCCCAGCAAGATAATGCTATCCAGACTTTTGACGTTGCTTAAATCCATCTCGTACTCCTTACGAACACACTAACTAGAATTAAGTTTAGAACGCTTACCAAGGTCACGCTAAAAAACAGATCACACTTCTTAAATCAGATACGTGGTTACCATACCCAAAGTTACATTGCCCAAACTGGCGTTAAACCAACAGCGGCCGCTAATAACATCAGCAATGAAACTGTCAGTTGAAGCTTTTCAGGTGTCTTAACAAACAATAGATGCCAACACCACACTACGATAGAAGAGATCAACAAAGCGAAGCTAAATAGTAACGTGGAAATTACTGGCTCTAACTGAGCTTCAGAGAGTGAGTAAACGTTCACGACTGTCGCCAGTACCACCAGCATCCCCGTCAATACACCCACCACAGGCAAAACACGGTGGAATGCTTGCAAACGCGTTCTTGCGATCGTCAGCAGTAAATGGCCAAACGCAGCGCCTAACAATACCACCAACAGCAGAGTTGTAATGATGCCGACTGTGGTTGCTTGCTCAGTCGCTTGAATAGCAACGTACGACAATGCCAAACCACACGCCAAATACATAACCCAAATAGGGCCAGAATCACGTGTCTTTTTGGTTTGAACTTGAGAATAGAAATAAAAGATTGCGAACACGACCAGAAAGGCTTCAATTTTCACTGAAGCAACCGCTAGCCAAAGCACGCCAATTGCAGGCAACATCTTGTGAATACGGCCACGTTGTCCCGGGCAAATATCCCCTTTCACCAAGATGAGGGTTAAGATCAGTTGGGCTCCTAAAAGCATTGGAGCAAATTGTACTAATAACGTTTCGACCATTGTGGATCTACTTCTTCAGACTTATTTTCGCGAATAATATCAAAAACTGCTGCGAACACTAATCAAAATCACAAATTAGCGACGTTATTCAAGGCTTCAACTATGCTGTTGTATGGCTCTTTTGCTGCTTTTAAAAGCGATATAGCGAAAGACACCAGAACTAACAGGGGCATGTTCTACTGGCTAGTCAGGGCGCATGCCGCTATAATTCCCGCCTCAAAAATCAGAGGTCGAAATATGTACAGCGATATCACTCCTATTCACGAACACAAAAAATACTGGGCCGAGTGCTACGGAACTGCACCCTTTTTGCCTACCAGTAGAAAGGAGATGGATGCTCTTGGATGGGATAGCTGTGACATTATTATTGTAACTGGTGACGCGTATGTCGATCACCCGAGCTTTGGTATGGCTATCATTGGCCGTCTTCTTGAAGCTCAAGGTTTCCGCGTGGGCATTATTGCTCAACCTAAGTGGGACAATAAAGATGCCTTCATGAAGCTAGGTAAACCTAACCTATTCTTCGGCATCACAGCGGGTAACATGGACTCCATGATCAACCGCTACACCTCTGATCGCAAATTACGTCACGATGATGCTTACACGCCAAATAACGAAGGTGGTAAGCGCCCTGACCGTGCAACTCTGGTTTATTCTCAGCGTTGTCGCGAAGCCTACAAAGGTACACCAATCGTACTTGGTGGTATTGAAGCGAGCTTGCGTCGTGTTGCGCACTACGACTACTGGTCGGATAAAGTTCGTCGCTCTGTATTGTTTGATGCGAAAGCAGACATCCTTCTTTTTGGTAACGCTGAGCGTGCATTGGTTGAAGTAGCACACCGCATTGCTGATGGCGAAGACATGTCAACGCTGACAGACATTCGTGGTACGGCAATCAACCTTGCTGCAGCGCCTGAAGGCTTCAAAATCATAGACTCTTCTCGTATCGAAAAGCCGAACAAAGCTTACGTGCCGGTAAACCCGTACGAAGTGGAAACGCAATGTGATACTAAGAAAGATGAGAAAGAAGAAGTAAAAGCGCAGCCGATTACGATTCGCCCTTCTCGTCACGATGCAAAAACAACAGCCGTTCGTATCCCAGGTTACGAAAAGCTAAACAACGACCGTATTCTTTACGCTCACGCTAGCCGTATCTTGCACCTTGAGACAAACCCGTATTCAGGTCGTGCTTTGATTCAACGTCACGGTGACCGTGAACTTTGGGTTAACCAAGCACCAATTCCATTGACGACTGAAGAGATGGATTACGTGTTTGGCCTTGCTTACAAGCGTGTTCCTCACCCTATGTACGGCAAAGCGAAGATTCCTGCATACGACATGATCAAAACCTCGGTGAACATCATGCGTGGTTGCTTTGGTGGCTGTTCTTTCTGTTCAATCACAGAGCACGAAGGTCGTATCATTCAGAACCGTTCGAAAGAATCTATCTTGGATGAGATCGAAGACATTAAAGATAAAGTACCTGGCTTTACCGGTACGATTTCTGACTTGGGTGGTCCAACGGCAAACATGTACCGTTTGGGTTGTTCAGATCCGAAAGCAGAAATTAACTGTCGTCGTCCATCATGTGTGTTCCCTAAGATCTGTGAGAAGCTGAACACAGACCACCAACACACGATTGACCTGTACCGCTCTGCGAGAAAAGTACCGGGCGTTAAGAAGATCATGATCGCGTCTGGTGTTCGTTACGACTTGGCGATTGAATCTCCAGAATACGTACGTGAGCTTGTAACGCACCACGTAGGTGGCTACTTGAAGATTGCTCCTGAGCATACTGAAAAAGGCCCTCTGGATCTGATGATGAAACCGGGCATGGGCACTTACGATCGTTTCAAAGAGATGTTCGAGAAGTACAGCGCTGAAGCCGGTAAGAAGCAGTATCTGATTCCTTATTTCATCTCAGCTCACCCGGGCACAGAAGATGAAGACATGCTTAACCTTGCGTTGTGGCTTAAAAAGCACAACTACGAGTGTGACCAAGTACAGAACTTCTACCCATCACCAATGTGTAATGCAACGTCGATGTACTACTCAGAGACGAACCCTCTGAAGCGTGTGAAATATAAAAAGCGTGAAGATGTGCCAGTGCCTAAAGGTGACCGTCAACGTCGTCTGCATAAAGCACTGCTTCGTTACCACGATCCAGAAAACTGGAAGATCATCCGTGAAGCGCTAATCGATATGGGTAAGAAACACCTTATCGGTGACAAGCCGGGCTGTTTGATTCCAGAAGAAGACTTTGATGCACAAACACCTGCACAACGTCGTAAGTCTGGTCGTCACGGTTCACAACGTTTTGCAACGAAGCACAGTAAATCTCAACCGGGTTTAGGCGGCGAGAAACCGCGTAACCATTCCAAATCTGGTAGCAATAAGCCTGGTGGTAAAAAGCCGAATGGTAACGGCAACGGTAGCCAAGGCAATGCTAACCAAGGTAACGGAAAGCAAAACGGTGGCGGTAATGGCAACGCTCGTAAACCAGCGACTGGCTTCATTAAGAAAGCCCCTGGTGGTCAATCACAAGGCAATGGCGGCGGAAACCGCAACAAAGGCGGCAATGCTCAAGGTGGTAAACCTGCTAGCAACGGAAAAAATCGCCAACGCGCGACACAACGTTAATATTGTGAGCCAATAAACTTAGTCATAATAAAATACAAAGCGCAGCTATTTAGCTGTGCTTTTTTGTGTCTTGAAGGTTTTCCAAGCCGTAACTAGCACAGTTATGAACGCTGCCATTGGTCAGGATAATGGATGATGTTATGGAAAACAGCTTGTTCAGTTCCAATGTTCTTGTATCCATGAAGTTGTTCGGCATTAAAGCGTACCGCTTGTCCCGGGCTCAATTCATACCAGCTATCATCGAAGAACACCGCCATACGACCTGAAATACACAGTATATGCTCGATCACCCCAGTGCTGTGTGGTTCAGAAAAATGCTCATAGTTCTCTGCTAGCCCAAGCTCATACACTTCAAAGCCTAACGAGGGTTCAAAAGGAAAAACAACACTGACTGAGAAGCCCTTATTCAGGCTTTCATCACGCAGTTCATTAGCGTCTCGGAACAAGCTCACTAATTCATCACTAGAGCAAGACAGGATCAAACTCGAAAACGAAACGTTCAAGCCCGTCGCGATTTGCCACAACTTGGCTACGGTCGGACTAGACTCTCCACGCTCAATCTGACCGAGCATTGCTTTACTGACTCCTGTCGCCTTTGAGGTCGCGTCTAGGCTCCACCCTTTCTCTTTACGAATGCGTTTTAAGTTGTGGCTGACTTGCAACTCGTCTTGACCACTCAAACTCTCTTTGAGATTAACGCTAGCTTCTACATTCACGTTCTTCGGCATGTTTTCGTTCATCTACCTACTTAAGTTTGCTCACGACTAAAATTATCACGAACAAAATTTATACAAATAGCACTTGTACGCTATAACGCACAAGTGCTAAGTTAGTTCTATGTATGTTATAACGCACAACAAGAGTGGTTAGTATGGGGCAGATTAAGTTTTCTCACATCAGTACTGGTTTTATTGCGGTATTTATCGGTTATGCGAGTGCGGCGGCGATCATCTTCCAAGCGGCGACCAGTGCAGGAGCAAGTCAGCAACAGATCGCTTCATGGTTTTGGGCGCTCGGAATTGGTATGGGTGTGTCGACGATTTTGCTTTCGTGGCGATACAAACAGCCAGTCGTGACCGCATGGTCTACGCCGGGTGCTGCGCTACTTATCACCTCATTGGATGGGCTCAGCGTAGAGCAAGCTGTGGCTATCTTCCTATTTAGCTCGCTGCTGATCACCATTACGGGTCTAACTGGCATCTTTGACACGCTACTTAAGCGAATCCCTACATCGATTGCCTCTGCAATGCTAGCGGGCGTGTTGTGGATGTTTGGCATCGGGATATTTACCTCTTTGTCTCAAGAAGCGATTATCATCGGCACCATGTTAGCCGCGTATATTTTTGCTAAGCCTAAGTTTGGTAATTTGTTGATTCCGTTTATCTTATTGCTTGCCGTCATCATGAGTGGAGTCGCGGGGAAGCTCGATTTATCGGATGTGAACTTAACGCTGACTCAGCCTATGTTCATCACCCCAGATTTTGACTTGGCGTCGCTGTTGAGTGTTGGTATTCCGTTATTTGTGGTGACAATGGCATCACAAAACCTGCCTGGGTTCGCGGTATTAAAAGCCAATGGCTATAACCCACCAGCGTCACGCATTATCACCACAACAGGCATCACGGGGTTATTACTTGCTCCCTTTGGCGGCTTTGCCTTTAACTTGGCAGCGTTAACAGGCGCAATATGTATGAGCCCAAATGCCGATCCTAATCCGAAAAGTCGCTACAAGGCAGCACTAGCGATGGGTGGTTTCTATCTGTTAGCAGGGATATTAGGCACAACCTTTGTGTCTCTGTTCTCATCGGTTCCGCAAGCCATCATTATAACCATTGCGGGATTGGCATTATTGCCAACTCTTGCGAACTGCCTAACAACGGCACTTGCTGATGAGACGCATAGAGAGGCTGCACTCCTCACCTTCTTGCTTACCGCTTCTGGGATTAATTTTGCCGGAGTTGGCAGCGCATTTTGGGGATTGTATTTAGGGTTAATTTGCTACGCGATAAAGAATTGGCAACTAAAAGCCGCTCGAACAAAACAGGCTCAACCTACACAAGCGAACCAAGGCAAAGAGCAGAGTTAAATTTACTCTTATAGCTATCCCAGAGATTCAATAAAAAAGGCAAGTCATTAGAAGACTTGCCTTTCTTTTTCTTTTTTAGCGGGTAAAGACCCAATACTGACTAAACAAGTAGTTAGTCACCATGCCGACCAAAATACCCACGGCCATCGCGATAAACACAGCCCCAGTAAACGCTGGCAGTAATTCAGTCATCAACTTAAAGCACAGTAGATTAGGCACTGCTGATATCGACGCTGAGAACATGAACTTTTGCCACTGAATCAGTTTATCAGACCAACTACCCTGCCCTTTGAACCCGAAAGTCAGCACACGATTACCAAACCAAGTTGTCGTTGCAGCCGCAATGAAAGACCCAATTCGCGCCGTCATTAAAGGCAAACCAACAATGTAATGCAGCAAGGCAAATACTACACAATCAACAACAAACCCACCAACACCAACCACAGCAAACCGAACCATCTTGTGATGGGACTGGAGCCTTTGACTGTGTGCCTGAAGCTTGTTGTTGAACATTTGCAGCCCTGAGTTAACGCTGAACATCACTTGCACTTCTAATGTGGCTCAGCGACAAATTTGGTTTGATGTTTTGGCTATGGCAACTAAACAAAGCGCGCTTTATTTTCACCGTTGGTTCCAAAATACACGTTAACGCGTTGTCTTTAATCTTGGTTTCTACTTCTGCTCTTTTACCAATCAAATAGAACTTGTCGATGCCATCTAGTTGTTCGATATCAAGCAGTTTTTTCGCTTGCCCGTGGCTATAAAACTGCCCAGAGAACGGTCGTTTACCGACATAAAAACTTGGTGATGAATCGGTGATCTGTTCAAAGATGATACGGTCACTCTTCTCGTTCGCCTTGCCTAAATTCAGGTAAACCATCGCTATCATCAGCAACACAGGCAGAACTAACGCAACGCTCGAGAACCACTTCTTATCTTTTTCCACCACAAGTATAGCAACCAACAAGCCAAGGGCTGGAATACCCGGTAACACGTAAGCAGGAAGAATATTGCCCGCCATGGTGAAAAGAATCAGAGGTGAAATCAACCAACACACAAGAAATGAAAACAGCCCGCTATTCTCAGCGTTAATTTCCGCAATTTTCTTACGTCGAGCAAACGCCAGTATCGGCAATACAATCGACCAAGGCGCAGCAGCTTGGATCCAGAATACCCAAATCATGCCTCGAGTTTCGTCATGAGCGGATCCGTAAAGATCCCCTTCCCAGCCACTCACAACAAAGCGCTTAAAGTGTTCGCCAACAATAAAGTAATCAATAAAACCCGGTGTCGCCATTTCTGCCATGATGTACCAAGGCAGAGCAATCACTAACATCACACCTAAACCAGACAACAATGGGAAACGTTGCCAAAGCGCTTTAAAAGCACCAAAGAAGCCATGTTGTAAGACCAACCAAGGGAACACTGCGATACCCATGATGACAATCGCTACCGGCCCTTTTGCAAGTAAGCCTAGCGCTAAACCAATAAAGCCAACGTAACCCCAATTTCTATTGGTCTTCGCATTCCCTTCGCCTTTCCGACCCTCTCCTCCTAGCCAACATAAATAGAAACCCAGCATGGCAATAGTCATCGCCAAGGTTAACGCTATGTCTGTCATCACCGCACCCGCAGCGATAGAGAAAATACCGCATGTCGCCAATACAACAGCTGCAACCAAAGCGCTTTGCCCTGTTCGCTTCGCCATGTATGCAGTCAGCAGAATTGTTACTACGCCCGCTAACCAATGGGGTGCACGAACGGCAAATTCACTCAGGCCGAACAGCTCAATACCCGCAGCGCTCATCCATGTAAACAATGGCGGCTTACCCCAGAAAGGAATACCGTAGTCGAATTGCGGTGTTAACCAGTTTCCTGTTTCCACCATTAAACGAGCCATTTCACCATAGCGCGCTTCGGTGGTGTCCATTAACGGATAAGTTGCCAGAGATAAAAGCCTTAGAACCAATGCAAAAGCCAACAAATACCATAGGTGCGTTCGGTTCAGGCTCATGCTGACTCCTCTAATTTAAAGTGTGTTTTTAATGCAGGTGTATCGACCACGGATTGGATCAGATACAAAGGGCGATTCTTGGTTTCGATGAAAATACGACCTATGTATTCCCCCATTAAACCAATACTCAGAAGTTGAATGCCGCCAAGGGCAAGTTGAACGACCATCATTGATGGGTAACCCGTGATTGGCTCACCAAACATCAAGGTTTTGAACACGATGACCATCCCATACACAAAAGCCGTTAGGGCAACGAGGCCACCGACTGCCGTTGCAATTCGCAGTGGTCGGATAGAGAACGAGGTAATGCCGTCCATCGCCAAGCCAATCAACTTCAAGTAGTTCCACTTGGTCTCACCACAAAAGCGAGCGTCGCGCTTAAATTGGATTGTCGCTTGTCTGAACCCCGGCCATGAGAAAATGCCTTTCATGTAGCGATTACGTTCAGGAAGTTGATTGATATGGTCGACGACTTCACGACTCAGCAGTCTAAAATCACCGACATTTTCAGGAACATCGATCTTGGCAGCCACGTTCATGACTTTGTAAAAGCTCGCCGCTGAAAACTTCTTAAACCAGGTTTCACCGTCACGCTGGCTGCGCTGCATGTTGACGACGTCATAACCTTCGCGCCACTTAGCAACCATTTGTGGGATAAGCTCAGGCGGATCTTGTAGGTCTGCATCTAACAAAATCACCGCTTGTCCGCGACAATGCTCAAGGCCAGCGCTCATGGCTGACTCTTTACCAAAGTTGCGGCTTAAACCAATCACCGAGATCGAGCTATTGATTGAAGTGAATGAACTCACCAAGTCCAAGCTGTTGTCTTTGCTGCCATCGTCGACATAAACAATCTCACTCGTTATCGGTAAGCTATCGAGAACCTTAGTGAGGCGAGAATGGAACTCTTCCAACACCTCTTGTTCATCGTAAAAAGGCACAATGATAGATAACGAGACCGCAGGGTTGATCTGCGATGTGGTTATCTTAGGGCGGCTAATATGAAGTTCAGACATAATATGTTCTTCTATTTTTTAATCTGGAGCCAATCTACCCTCCCACAAGTGAAAGTTATGTTATTGACATATTTTTCACGCTCGCTCAGGATAATGTTACTGTCTATTTCTGTAAGAGAATCAAAATGAAACGAGTTCTATTAGTCGAAGATAACCGTGAAATTGCAGGTGTCTTGTTTGATTATTTTGAGTGTATTGGCATGGAACTCGATTACGCGGACAATGGTGAGCTTGGCCTGCAACTCGCGTTAGATAATTCATTTGATATCATTATCTTAGATTTGATGTTGCCACGAATGGACGGCCTAACGGTATGTAATAAACTGCGAGATCAAGGCAACGCGACACCCATTTTGATGCTGACTGCACTGGATAGCCGTGAAGACATGTTGAAAGGCTTTGAACATGGTGCCGATGATTACCTTACCAAGCCTTTTGATTTGGATATTCTGGAAGCAAGAATGAACGCGCTAGTTCGCCGTTACCGTGGAAAAGTCGCCTCTTCGAAACTCCAGTTCGATGAACTCACCATCGACCAAAAGACTCGTAAAGCTTACCGCCAAGACAAGTTACTTGCGCTGAACCCAACCACTTACACCATACTTGAGATGCTTTGCCAAAACGCACCTGAAGTGGTCACTCGCGAAGATATCTCATACAAACTGTGGGAAGAAGACGAACCCAATAACGATGTGTTACGCAGTCACATCTATCAACTGCGTAACCAACTCGACAAACCTTTCGACACGCAAATGTTGATTACCGTACCTAAAGTTGGATTCCGTTTGGAGTCGGCGAATTGATCTTAAATGTCCTCACGAGCACCAAGACCTTAACCGGCCGCCTAGCGCTTTTCTTTGGGTTAATGGCCGTGATTGTGTCGGCATTCGTCTATGTGGTTTTTATCGCCGCACTGTACTTATCAGAAGACCGAGTTGGTGAAAGACGCATCCTGATTGATCGCAACTATGCGGTAGGCTTATTCCAAGCCGGTGAGAGTGGCGAGTTAAGAATTGATGACCTAACCATCGCCTACAACGACCCGTCGTTCATACCTCCAGAATACAAAAAGTACGTTGAAGGTAAAGAGAGCTTTGTTGGCGAGGTTGGTGAAGAGCCAGACTCACGCATGGTGTATGTCGGAGAGTATTCTGATGAAGGTGAAACCCACCCAATCATCCTGCTTTCTGAAATAGACCGCGTTGAATTTGATATTTACGAATTGGTGTACGCGACCACTTTTGTACTAACCCTACTCTCCATTCTGATTTTTAGCTTTGGGGCGCTGCTCTATCGATTGTCTAAGCGCCTAATTGAACCCTTCAACTCCCTTTCTGAACAACTCGAATCCAATAAGCTCAATCTAAACGAAGAATTTGGTGTGAGTGATGACGCCGCGGTGGAATTCCGTCAATTGACCGATCAACTCAATCAATATCGCCGAGAAATCAATTCGTTAGTCAAACGTGAACAAGCCTTTGCTCGCTATTCAAGTCATGAATTAAGAACACCTCTGACTGTCGCTCGTGGGGCGAATAAGCTGCTCCTTCGCAGCGAAACAACCGAGTTTCAATCTCGACAGGTTGAACGCATTGATGAAGCCATTGTTCAAATGTCTGAAATGGTCGATGCTCTGCTTGGACTGGTTCGCTATGAAAGAAACAGTGACGATGCACCGCTGCGTTTATTCAGCCAGCAAGAGCTAGAGACGATCGTTTCTAAAAACTCGTTGCAGGCTGACGAAAAGAAAGTCGAGATAACCTTACAAGTTCAATCCGAACCAACCATTCAAGCCACCAGCGCGATCATGAATATGTTGGTCGGAAACTTGTTGAGGAACGCGATTGCAGCAACCAATAGCGGAACAGTAACGATCACCCTTTCCCAAGGCAGTCTTGTTATTGAAGACCAAGGCGAAGGTCTGCAGGAACAATACAACCCGAATGGACACGGGCTAGGATTGTTGATTGTCGATGACTTGTGCCAGCGTTTTGATTGGGACTTTGAATTGTTCAATCGCAGCTGTGGTGGATGCACCGCCAAGATCACCTTCCAAGCCGATTCATCTGCATCAATATCGAACGAAAACTTGATTTAGTTGGTTTACAGCCGCCTCTGGCTACTAGATACTCGTCCGTCCTATTTGATTTAAAAATGCTGGCTCTTTAGTCAGCATTTTGTTTAAGTGCGATGAAACTAAATAATAGCCCTGTAACTCAGCATCAATTTAACGACCACACCTTTTTCTTAAAGCGTGACGATCAGCTTCACTCCCACTTTTGCGGCAACAAAGCCCGCAAGTTCATGAAGCTGCTGGAAGACGAGCACCCAGAAACCACAACCTTGATCAGCTATGGTTCTGCGCAGGCTAACTCTCTGTTCTCACTCGCGGCACTGGCAAAGATCAAAGGTTGGACGCTTGAGTTCTACGTCGATCATCTTCCCCAGTGGTTACTAGAACGCCCAATCGGTAATTACCGTGGTGCCATTGATCTTGGCGCTAAGGTGATTTCAGTCAAAGAGACAGGCTCTGGACTTCATCCACAAGCGTATATTGAGCAAGTCAGACAACCTGACTCCCATTGCATTGTATTACCAGAAGGTGGACGCTCTCAGCTTGCTGAGTATGGTGTTAAACAACTGGCGATGGAAATACTGAGCTGGACTCGCTTCGAAAACCAACACGATTTTGTGGTCGCACTGCCCGCAGGGACAGGCAGCACAGCTCTCTATCTTCATAAGCATTTAAAACTGCACAACATTCCAGTGTTAACCTGTGCTTGTGTTGGTGGCAGTGACTATTTAACGCAGCAATTTAATGAGCTAGGTGAAACCGATCATCCACAGATCTTATCCCTCGAAACCAAACACCACTTTGGAAAATTGTATCAACAGGATTATCAAACTTGGTTGGGTCTACAAGAGCAAACCGACATCGAGTTTGACCTGCTTTACGACCCATTGATGTGGCAATGCTTAGAACAATGGCAAGAAGATAACCCAACCAAAACCATTATCTACATTCACCAAGGTGGCATCTTAGGTAACGAATCGATGCTGCCACGCTACCAGCGAAAATATCCAGATATGTGCCGCAGCACGACCAACGCTTCCTGGTAATTGCATTCCCTCACCTAGATCTGGATATGCAAATTTCCGTAATCTAAGAACTCTGTTAAACAGTCATCACACTGCATACGTGATGGCTGTTTTAGCATTTCCCCTTCATTTTTCACCTCTACTCTAACACTTCAAATTAGAAACAGAAATCTGGCGAGAATCATCGCGTTATCTATACTTTCGATTGGAACGTCATTGTCATCTAAAGGAATAACGCATGCGAAAACTCACTACACTCGGCCTGTTTTCAGTTTTACTACCCTTTTCAGCAATTTCTGGAGAAAACGTCACTTACCAAGTCGACGGTATGGACTACGAAGGTTATTGGAGTGAAGCCAGCGACCAAGCGCCTTTGGTACTACTCATTCACGATTGGGATGGCTTAACTGATTACGAAAAGAAGCGTTCTGAGATGCTCAACGAACTCGGTTACAACGTGTTCGCCATCGACCTATTTGGTAAAGGCATCCGCCCAACCGAAGTCAAAGATAAAAAGCAACACACAGGTGAACTGTATAAAGACCGAGAGAAAATGCGTGCGCTGCTCAACGCTGGAGCCATGGAAGCGAAAAGACTTGGCGGCAACTTAGATAACAACGTAATGATGGGATACTGCTTTGGTGGGGCTGCTGTATTGGAAGCTGCTCGTGCGGGCATTCCTTCGAAGGCTTACGTCACCTTCCATGGCGGTTTATCAACACCACAAGGCCAAGACTACTCGCAGACTAAGGCTCCGGTTGTCGTATTCCATGGCACGGCTGATACCATGATTTCAATGCAAGATTTTGGCAACCTTGCCGCTGAACTTGAAACGACTAAAGTTCCCCATGAAATGATCACCTACAGTGGCGCCCCACATGCGTTTACCGTGTTCGGCTCTAATAATTACCAAAATGAAGCTGACCAAAAATCGTGGGAACGATTCACGCATGTATTAGAAACCACCACCCGATAAAGCGCGATACTCAAACAAAATCAGCCCATGCTTAATAAACATGGGCTGATTCGTATGACCAAGGATTTGGATGAACTACATGTAACGATGGATACTCAAGTCGTCTGCTTTTATATCGCAATCAGAACCACTGACCGCACTCGCTAGTAGCTTTCCTGAGCCACATGCCATCGTCCAACCCAACGTCCCGTGACCTGTATTGGTAAACAGATTCTTAATCGGTGTTTTGCCGATGATAGGCGTGCCATCTGGCGTCATCGGCCTTAACCCTGTCCAGTATTCTGCTTTAGAGAAATCACCCGCCTGTGGGAAAAGATCTTTAATCACCATATCAATCGTAGCTTTGCGTTTTTCTGGAATCAGGTAATTGAAACCAGCAAGCTCTGCCGTCCCAGCAATACGAATACGATCATCAAAACGAGTCATCGCCACCTTATAGGTCTCATCCATAACCGTTGACGTCGGTGACTTATCCACACTCACGATCGGCAGTGTCAGGGAGTAGCCCTTCACTGGATAAACAGGAATCGATAAATCCACTTGCTTGAGTAGTTCACGAGAATAGCTTCCCGAAGCCACCACATAAGCGTCCGCTTTGAATTCACCTTGAGTTGTCGTAATGCTCTTGATGGTTTGGTTCTGATGATTCAAACTCACCACTTCAGTATCAAATACAAACTGGACGCCAAGCGCCTTGGCTTTCTCAGTTAAGGCTAAACAGAACTGGTGGCAATCACCGGTTTCATCATGAGGTAAGTACAAACCGCCCACCAGCTTGTCTTTCACGTCAGCTAATCCCGGTTCCACCGAAAGACACTGCTCAACACCAAACAGCGAGTGTTCGATTCCACTCTCTTTTAGCAGCTTCATATCCTGCTGAATAGCGTCCAGTTGCTTCTCGCTTCTGAATACTTGTAAGGTGCCTTTCTGCCTCCCCTCGTAAGCCAAATGTTCACTGGTTCTTAGGTGAGTGAGACATTCTCGGCTGTAGTTTGCCACTCTTAACATACGAGACTTATTCACGGCGTATTTAGCTTCATTACAATTGGCGAGCATCTTAGTCGCCCAAGAAACTAATTCGGGAGAAAGTGACGGCTTCACTTTTAGTGGCGCATGCTCTTGGGTGAGCCACTTCATCGCTTTCAACGGAATACCAGGCGCCGCCCATGGTGATGAATAACCGTAAGAAATTTGCCCGGCATTCGCAAAACTGGTTTCTTTACCACTGCTATCCTGGCGGTCAATAACCGTCACCGAGTGGCCCTCTTTCGCTAGATACCAAGCACTGGTCAACCCAATAACACCGCTGCCAATTACAATTACTTCCATTCTCTTCCCCTAATATCCGACACAGCAAAATGTGTCGAACACTGTTGTCTGTTTCAAACTACTTTCGTTAATAATTTGTAACTTATTCAGCGTGCGTTGACTTAACAATGCATACAGTGTTGATAAAAAATCAATTCACTAGTAATTAGGGAGGATGAATATGGGAAGTGTGATGTTGGGGTGCTTATAGAGCTTCAAGAAATAGGCTTATTACTAAGATACAGCCCTCTACGAGGATAGGAATACCGAAGCTTTAGCGGAATGAAGTTAGGTGCTGTGATTATCTGCACTAACCCACTTCAACTTAAATATTGTGGGCGTCGTGACTTAAGAAAGTGGCGTTTTCGAGCAGGAAATCTAAAAAGGTTTCGGCTTGCAGAGTCAGAGCTCGACCTCTGAGAGATTGAACTTTCACAGTTGCTTTCGAGAACATGTCTAGCTCAGTCGCAACTACTTCTATTTGTCCGGACTTAATCTCATCGAGCACCGTGAGTTTGGGCATAAAAGTCACGCCTAGTCCTGCCGATACAAAGTTGGTTAATGCGGTTACCGAGTTGGTTTGAAGTTTTGGCTGCAAGGTAAGATGAGAGTTTTGTTCGGCCTGCTTTACTAGCCTCCCCATGCCTGTCGAATTGTCGATCAAAGCAATAGAAGCCTCTCTAATGTCTTGCAGTGTCACTGGTGTTTCTTGCATCGTCAGTACGTGCCCTTTTGGAGCGATAAGCTCTAGAGGGTGGCTACGTTCAACGTGTGAATGCAGTTTTGGGTGCGGTGCAGACGCATAGGTAATCGCGAAATCGATCTGTTGGTCTTCCAGCATTTTCACGGCATCCAATGCACCCGCAATCTCAATCGATAAATTGATATCAGGGTATCGAGCCATGAAAGTCTGCATCGGTTTAGAGACCAAGTTAGTGATAAACCCTTCCCCAATCGCAATGCTAACGTTACCGCCCTTGAGGTTTTTCAACTTGGTTAGACGTGCAAGTACCGCCGTTTCACTGCGAACGATGGAGCGATAGTAGTTTAACAATTCGTTGCCCGCCTCAGTCAGCAGTGATTGACGATTATTGCGTTCCCACACCTTCATTTCTGCTTGTGCTTCAAGCTGCGTCAGCATTCTACTCATTGCTGCAGGGTCAACGTTCATCATCTTAGATGCCTTACGCAGCGACCCATATTTTGATAAAGCATTCAGGTACTCAAGCGCACGGAGATTAAAGTGATGCATACAACTTCCTTGTGATTCGACTGACACAAGACAAGCGTCTCACAGTTTTCTCAATCGCCCATCTAGGAATTGAGTTACCGACATAGCAAGTTTGTAAGTTGTGGTCTGAGTCACCAACAAAAGTCCAGAAAGCGCGATAGACGCCATCTAAAAGACGCAAGTATTCGCCCCTAACAAAAAAAACACAGCTCAATTCAACGAAGAAATGAGCTGTGTTTGATGTTAACTAACGGCTGTTTGAAGCCGATAACTAGTGGCTATTTTAACGTAAGCAACTTATCGACAAACTCTGAGAAACCGTACCCGCCGGGTTTGCTCATCACTACTGATGGATGATGTTCAAGTCGATCCCAATAGTGTTGGATATTGGCCACACCAACACTGTTCGGCAAAATTTCAAACATGTATTGATCGTTCATCGAGTCACCGACATAGCAACTTCGCTCGACGATCTCTTGGTCAGATAGCCCCTTCTCTTTGAGAAAAGCAGTCGATGTTGCTTTCTTAGAGTGTTCACCATACCAAGCATTAATGTGAATAGAGCTTGCTGTCGCGTGAGCGCCTAACGCGTGAATCTTAGAGACTATCTCTTCAATAATCGCATCATCAACTTTCGGACGGTTTTGACCGATATCGATCGCAACCTCACACAAACGGTAAGACTGGTCCAGCGTTAAACTGAGCTCTGGATAATCGCTCAAAATAGCTAATACTTGTTCTTTCAGTTTTCTCTGATTGGCACTGACTTCTGGCAAAGGGATATCAGAACGCAATGTCAGATAGCCGTTTTTCTTTTCCATAATGAACGCGCCATTCTCGCCGAGAACCGCATCAACAGGCCACAGCTGAGCAATATGATCACACCAACCTGCACAAGCCCCCGTTACCGCAACCACTTTCTTGCCCGAATCACGCAACTTGCTTAACGCAATCAAGGTTTCAGGCGGCAATTGACCTTGCCACGTTAAGGTGTCGTCCACATCGGTTAACACCCAATCTATCTTTTTCCAATTTTGGTTCAATTCATTCGATACCGAATTCATTTCTACACCTCTAAATAATCAATCACTAAACAGTGTTAAAGCAAATTCGGTAAAAACATCACTAAGCTTTCAGAGAAAGTCAGCAACATCAGAACCGTGAGTAGTGCTAGCAACAACGGAGCCACTTCTTTCACGAAGTCGACCATACGAACTTTTAAAATCGAGCAAACCGTAAACATCATCGAGCCAAATGGCGGAGTCACACCACCAATCATGATATTCACTATCACGATAATGCCGAAGTGAACCGGGTTAACGCCTAGGTTAAGCACAGCAGGAAGCAGCAATGGCGTGAGTATGATCATCGCAGCGCCGCCTTCGATGAACATGCCAACCACTAACAGCAGCAAGTTAATCAACAACAGCAAGACTAACTTATTGTCGGTAAGCTCAATCAAAGCAGAAGCAACATTGTGTGGGATCTGCTCTAGCGTCATGTAGTAACCAAACACCATGGCACCAATAATGATGAACATAACGCTACTGGTGCCCTGCACAGTCTCACGCATGATGAGCGGGATGTGTTTCAAACCCAATTGACGATAAACGAAAATGCCAATAATCGCGCAAAGCAATACGGCAATCGCACCCGCTTCTGTTGGCGTGAATAAACCGAAACGCATGCCCAGAATAATGCCGAACGGGATCAACAGTGCCGGAATCGCTTTCAGGAAGTAATGAAAACGCTCTTTGGCAGATGCAGGCTCAGAACGAGAAGGTTTGTAACGACGTTTACGAGCAATGAAGGCAATAGTCACCATCAGCGACAACGCCATCAAAAATGCTGGAACGTAACCCGCAATAAACATTTGATGAACAGAAACGTTCGCTAACAAGGCAAAGATAATGAGGTTAATACCCGGTGGTATCACTGGGCTGATACTTGATGACGCAGCAGTCACAGCCGCCGTGAATGGCAAGTCATAACCACGCTTGGTCATTTCAGGGGCAAGAATCTTTGATTGCATCGCCGCATCCGCATTTGCAGAGCCAGAGATACCGCCCATCAGAGTACTCAACGCAACATTTACTTGAGCCAGACCACCGGTTTTATGACCAATCATCGAGTCGGCAAAGGCGAGTAAGCTCTTACTGATTCCCGCATAGTTCATCACCGAACCCACCATGATAAAGAACGGAATGGCCAACAGCGGAAAAGACTCGGCAGAGCTAATAAAGCGCTGCATTACCAAGCTCACAGGAATAGAGTCATTGATAAAAAGAAAGTAAACCATCGCCGATGCAATTAGAGAAAACGCGATGGGGATGTTCAAAAGAAACAGAACAAACAGAATAAGGATTGGAAGATAGCTTTCCATGAATCGTACCTACTTAGAAGAGCGCTTTAGAGAAGCGACATCGTTCGCGATAAATCGAACGGTGTGAATCGCCATCAATGAGAAACAAAGCAACAGCACGCCATTGATAACAAAATATGACACGCCCATTACCGGCGTTACCTTGTTAGATAGCATGAGATATTGATAACTCAGAACCGCCATTAAAATGTTCAGAGCCAGTAGGAAAACGGAAACACATAACCTAAATGGGATTTTTGCTTTTTCTGGCAACATGGCAACCACCACGTCCACCCCCATGTGAAGCTTGTGTTTGTAACAGGAGCTAATCCCTAAGTAGACAGCCCAGATGAAGCAAATAACCGACAGCTCTTCGCTCCACGGGACAACAAAGCCAAATCCATAACGCAAGACGACGTTAACGGTAACAACCAAAACGGTGATCGAAATAGCGATAGAAGCGAGGATTTCTTCAATATTTTTCAATAAAAACAAAAGACTTCTCCAACGAAATACCTAATACGACGTGGGTATTTCAGGAATAAAACGGCCTAAACATATTTAGGCCGTAATCATTAACTAATTAATTGACGTATGCAGGACTACTGTGCCGCTCGAATCGTTTCCAACTCTTTCATGATCGTCGCGTGTATACCTTCGCTCCATGTTGGGAACTGGTTGTATACATCGGCAGTCAGTTGGTTGAACTCATCAGAATTCACCTCATTGAAGGTAACGCCTAGTTCTTCAAGTTTCTGAGTGTATTCAACATCCAACTTAACTAGCTCAGCAGTGTTAGATTCAGCGCCCGCTTCTAACTCTTCATTGATGATCTGCTGTTGCTCTGGCGTAAATTGGTCCCAAAGCGTTGGTGAAATGTAGATGCCAACAGTACCTAGGAAGTGCTTAGTCAAAGACATGTTCTTTGCTACTTCGTAGATTTTGGTTGAGTACATGGTCAGGATAGAACCTTCAAGACCATCAACAACACCTTGTTGAACACCTGCATAGGTTTCAGGAAATGGTAGAGAAGCAGGTGCTGCGCCCATTGCTGAAAGCGTGCTAATGAACAGCTGGCTTTGTGGAACACGAATACGCATGCCTTTCATGTCTTCAGAGTTCACGATCTCTTTATTGGTGATCATATGGCGGAAACCAAACATGTAGTCAGCATTCAATACTTTGATGCCTTTTTCTTCGGCTTTAACTTTTAGTCCAGCGACAAAATCAGTGTCCATCATCGCTAAGTATTCATCGTAAGTGTTGTACAACATTGGACCTGCAAGTGCTGCAAAGTCAGGTACGTAATCACCTAGGTAAGTCAAATCTTCTACAGCAATCCAGTTTGCGCCGTTAACCACTTGTTCCAAGTTATCTTTGTATACAGGTAACTGACCACCTGGGAAAACTTTAATGTTTACCGAACCATCGGTTCTTTCTCTAATTTTGTCGGTCGCTTTGATAAGCTCTTGTGTTAACAACTCATTTTGAGTGAACACAAGGCTCATGTTGATATTGATCGGCTCATCTTTAGCTTCAGAACCAGCCTTGTCAGCTTCACCACAACCAACAAGCAGCGTTGCCGCCATAATTACTGTACCTAATAGCTTTTTCATTTTTTATCACCTTTTCGTGGCTATCGTTTTCTAAATATAGAGGGTGTTATTAAGTTTTCGTAGAGTATGTAAGTGAATTATTACATTCATATGAACATTAATCTTACCGATTTGAACATTGTGAGTATAAGGTCTCACTATTGTATAAACTCTGTACAACGCCTTTAAGCTAGCTCTCATTTAAAATAAGTAGATATAGCGGATAGATAATAAATCTGTAATAAAGTAGAGCTACTGTTTCCTGAATTTTCAAATGAACATCGAGATTGAATTATGATCACAGGCCACCGCGGTGCCGCTTCTTTAGCACCAGAAAATACGTTAGTGAGTATTGAACAAGCAGCGAAAGCTGGCGCTAAATGGATTGAAATTGATACCCAGTTAAGCGCTGATGGCACCCCAATGGTTTTTCATGATAAGACGGTAAATCGTTGCACTAACGGAACGGGCAATATCGCAGACTTAGATTTAACCGCTCTCAAAACGTTAGATGCTGGCAGTTGGTTTGGTAGTGAGTTCGCAGGAACAACTATTCCGACGTTGAGTGAAGCGCTCGACAAATGCTTAGAACTCGATGTGACCTTGAACCTTGAGATCAAAATTTATGACGATAAGGCTATCCAACCTTTAGTTGAAAAAGTTGCCGCACTGGTTGAACAAAAGCAGTTCCCTGTTGAAAAGCTACTCATCTCAAGCTTCAAAAAAGAGGCACTAAGCCTTTGCCAGCAAATAATGCCAAAGATTAAACGAGGCTTTATCTGCGAGGTTTGGAATGATTTCAGCCTAGAGTCACTTAAATCACTCGATCTTTACAGCATTCATATTGACCACCGAATTCTTGATGAGAAAACGGCCAAAGCAATCAAAGCTTCTGGCGCCGTTCTTAAAATATGGACACTGAACGATCCTCAATTGGCGGCTAAATATTTCAACCTTGGTGTCGATAACATCATCACCGACGTACCAAACCAATTTTAGTGAACTTCTATGGAACTGAACCATCGTCAGAAAGAAATACTCGCAACGCTTAAGGCTAATCAAGACATACAGATCGACCATTTAGCCGAGTTATTTTCTGTCACCACTCAAACCATTCGTCGTGACGTAAATCACCTGTGTGAACAAGGCCTTGCGCGAAGAGTACACGGAGGCGTGAGCTTACCCACTACGCTCACTAATACTAGCTACCGATTCCGTGCAGGTGTTGAGTCTGAAACAAAAGACAGTATTGCGATGGCGGTTGCCGACGCGATACCTGAAGGTTCAACCGTCATGATGGGGATTGGTACCACCGTCACTCGCATCGCTCAGTATTTGTTGGCTAAGCCTGCATTGCGAGTGATCACCAACAACCTGCAAGTCGCTCGTATCCTTGAAGCAAATGAGCAAGTTGAAGTGTATTTGGCTGGCGGTTTGTTCAGGCGAGAACACCAAGACATGGTGGGAAGCAGTGTAGTCCACTTCTTTTCCGATTTTGAAGCTGACATTGGCATTTGTGGTTGTGGCTCTGTAACAGACAGTCATTTCGCCATGGAACATGAGCAAGTTGAAGCTGACCTATCCAAGTCGATAATTAACAATAGCCGTGAAAGTTGGCTTGTCGCGGACGCCAGTAAATGGGGACGCTTTGCTGCTCTCAAAGTCGCTCCGTTGGATGACTTTGATCGTATCTATACCAACAACACTCAGTTACCTTCAGAATTAAGCATTCACCTTGTCGAAGATGACGTTCAGCCTTAAACCACAAAAAAGCCTAGCATAACCGCTAGGCTTTTAAGTTTAGAAAATAGCTTTTGATTAGTGTTACATACCAACAAAGAAACTGATCACCAACGCGTTAATCAAATCGACAAAGAAGCCACAGACTAATGGCACCACGATAAATGCTTGTGGACTTGCACCATAGCGATGTGTAACCGCAGTCATGTTTACGATTGCAGTGGCAGTTGAGCCTAGTGTGATACCACCGAAGCCAGAACATATCACCACTGAGTCGTAGTTTCTACCCATCAAGTAATAGACGACAAAGATGGTAAACAGCAGTGAAAGTAGAATCTGGATACTCATGACCACTGAGATGTAGCCAAACAGGCCGTCAAGATCCCAGATACGTAGTCCCATCAATGCCATGGTCAAAAACATGCCTAAGCAGATGTCAGAGATCATTGCTAAGCCTTTACGGCCTTGCGCGATTTTCTCTTGTGTACGGCGCTTCTTGAACAATGCACGTCCAACGTTACCGATTAGGATACCTGCGATTAAACAGCTAACGAATAACGGCAGTTTCAAACCCATTGAGTCGATAACTTCACTCAAGCTGTAACCCAACATAAGTGTTAAGTTAAGAATCAACCAAGCCCACAGAACACCGTAGTGGCTAAGCTCTGTTTTGGTTTCACTCTCTTGGTATGCACCAACCGTCACCTCTTCTTCATTAGATGGGCTGACCTTGTGTTTATTGAGAAGGTAATTAGCAATCGGACCACCGATGACACACGCCGCAATCAAACCAACCGTGTTCGAAGCCACACCCAGTTCTAACGCGTTAGCAATACCAAACTCTTCCACGAACATCGGTGCCCACGCCAGCGTAGTACCAACACCGCCAATCAAGCTCACTGAACCCGAGAGCAAACCTGCTTTCGCATCCATTCCAAAGCCTGACGCGACAGCCATACCAACCACGTTTTGCAACACAATAAAAACAGCAGCAAGACATAACAAGATGAACAGCGGTCGCCCACCTTTTATCAGCGTTTTAATATCCGCTTGAAGTCCGATGCCAGCAAAAAAGTAAAGAAGCAAAAAGTCTCTGACATCTAGGCTAAAAGTAATCTGAATTTCAAACAGATAGTAAAGCGCTGCTACGGTTGCAGCACAAACGAAGCCGCCAATAACCGGCTCTGGCAGTGAGTACTTCCTTAATACTTCCGATCGCTCGATCAGGCCTTTACCGATAAACAGTAAAGAGATGGCGATCGTAAAGGAGAGCATTGGAGAAACGAGGGTTTCTGTCATGAGGTAATAAATTCCTAGTGGTAAGATTATTCATAATGTTGCTTACCCTTAATAATCAAGATCTAGGCCAAAAAATCAAGCATTTATCGGTGACAAAAACGGCTAATATGGATCAATTTACGTCAGTATAAATAGAAGAAATAACTACTCAGGAATGATTAAAGAAAGTCATGTTAAGGAAGTATGAAGGTAGTGCGGAATATAGGGGCTCTAAAACGAGAAAACCCTAGCATTTCTGCTAGGGTTTTGAATAGTGGTGGAAGGATGGGGATTTGAACCCCAGATACGCTATAAACGTATACTCGCTTTCCAGGCGAGCGCCTTAAGCCACTCAGCCATCCTTCCACAAATTGTGTGTTGAGCTTGTCACTCAACGAGGCGCTACTTTATTGATTCTGCTTGCTTTGGTCAAGGGGCATTCTCAAAAAAAGTGCCTTTTTCAGCTTGTTCGATTACAAATTAACTCATTAGATCAAAAACAAACCATATTTTATTCTATCGCTACACTTAAGCTTGTTGCTTTTCTTAAGCTTGTTGATAGTAGCCTGGAACTCTAAACCATTTGCGGCACATATCTAAGAAGTAACCGTAAAGTACGCCCATACCACATGAGATAACTGCATTACTGGTTACCGCGGTCACGATCTGATCGCTTGAAGCGCCCACCGCCAACAAAATACCCGCATACACAGGCGATTGGAATAACACGTAAGCCATAAGATCAGACAAGTTCTTCATCAACGAACTTTGTGAAAGTTTTGCACCATTGCGCAAGAACCAATCACGAAAGACACCATAAGGCCATGCGATAGCAATGTTTACCGGAATAGATAGCGTTCGTGAAGCAAGAGATTGCTCAAACGTCATTCCTGAGATAAACACTTCTACGATCATGCCAGAGATAAAACAGAAAACTACCATAGCAAATGTATCCGCCGCTGCGTTACGGATACAAAATGGACCACGAGACTTCATTGATGCCAAACCTAAAATATATCACTACCTATTTAGTGATTTAGTAACATATAAATAAGGTGTTTCCACACCCCACCAGATAATGTCGCTATTAAATCACAAGATAGGTAGTCATACATTCCAAATTCAAAATCAAGTTGTAAATTAACAACCAAAAACCACTTAAAAAGCAGTCACTTCCACCAATAAATCACATAAAGGTCAAATAATGGACAATTCGTTGTTTACTTTCTGTAATTAAACAACAACTAGGCCATGGGTAGATTGACAGTAATGATATTAATAACATCTTGAGTAGGAGGAGCGCCCTGAGAAACCTGCTCTAAAGCCTTATCCACTTGGTAGGTCAGTTCAGCATTGTTCATAGGTTTGACATGAACACGCAAGCTCTCTAAGGCAAATTGAATTAACTCAAGGTTGTTGTCTTCAAGAGCCACATAAAGTGTTACTAACAACTCTTCAGTATTGTCTTTGTTTCGTAGGTCAGGTTTAGGCAGCGAGCGACTTTGACTCTTTTGCCCATGAAGGTGTGTTTTTGGATTTTTAGCGTTATTGCTTTCTAGCTCATGGTTTTCCGTTCCATGACTTACTCTTTCATCAATAGCTTGATCATCGCTATAGTCGTCACTGTCGCTCTGCTCATCATTGCTCTCTTCCTCGTGGAACTGGTAAAGCTTATTCGAATAACGGAATAAAGCATCGTCGAGCTCTCGCTCATCGATTGGTTTTGCAATGATGTAGTCGACACCCGCACCGAGCATACGCTCGCGAGTCTCTTTAAACACATCAGCAGTACAACCAAATATTAAGACGGATGAAACATCGCCAATTAAAGCGCGAATCGCAGTGGTTGATTCCACACCGTCCATCACTGGCATGTGGTTATCCATCAACACCAAATCAAAATGCTCAGCAACAACGGCTTGTATAGCAAGCTCACCGTTTTCTACGCTCTTACACGTGAACCCTTTGCTGCTCATGAAGGTTTCGATGATGACGGTATTGGTTCGGTTATCCTCAACAATCAGCACTTTCAAACCGGAGTAATCTAATTTCTTGTGTGGCAAGCTCTCTATCTCACCAGGCTGACACGGTTGAATCTTCAATCGAACATCAAAACTAGTGCCTATGCCCTCTTCACTGGTGACGGTAATACTGCCATCCATGAGCTGGGCAATCTTCTTCACAATCGCTAAGCCAAGGCCAGTACCACCAAAACGTCTTGTGGTCGACGATTCTGCCTGTTCGAAAGGTTTGAAAATACGTTTTTGAGCTTCTTTAGAAATACCTATGCCGGTGTCACGAACTCGAATACTCAGATAGGTATCACTGCCCTCGACGATTTCTTTAAAGTACACCTCAACAAAGCCTCTAGAAGTGAACTTCACGGCATTATTCAATAGGTTAAATAAGATTTGGCGAAGACGTGCTTTATCCGAAAAGTACCAACGACCCGACGGCACTTCAGAGTAAACTTTGAATTGAAGACCTTTTTCAGAAGATAAGGTGTAGTAGACACTGTTAATACTGCCGATGATCGAGTCCAGAGGGAATCGAGTTTCATCGAGATCCAACCTGCCCTGCTCGATCTTTGAGAAATCCAAGATCTCATTAAGCAGTGTCATCATGTGATCGCCTGACTCATACAGGCTCTTTAGGTGCTTCTCTTGTTCCGAGTTTAAAGGCGTTTTCAATAGGATTTGAGCGGTGCCCAATACACCATTCATCGGCGTACGGATTTCATGTGACAGGGTCGCGAGGAAAGCCGTTTTGGCATTGGTTGATGCCTGAGCCTTAACCTTTTCCGCTTCGAGGTAGATGGTCTTCTCGTTGAAGGTTTTAATCAAGTGACCAATTTCGTCGTCACTTGAATATTCAACATCGATGATTTCACCCGCTTTAGAACCGCCTACCTTAGCGGCAATATTGGTAATTGGGCTAATCAAGTAACGGTTCAGCAAGTAATAACCTGCCATAACACACAGTAGTAGCAGCGGAACAATACCGCCCTCGATACTCATGACCTGACGAAACACTTCATCAGCTACGCGTGATTTTGAGTTAACCACATCGACTTGCCAGCCAAACTCACCAAATTGGTTACTGCTGATGTAGATCCCTTCAACGAGATTGAAGTTATGCGAAACCAAGACTTGGTTGAGTTTATCTCTGAGGGTGATACCAAGATTGTACTCTTCTGCGTGGTTTTTAATGAAACCCAACAACTCTTCGAGCGAGAGATCCACCGTCGCAATACCAGCAAAAGTGCCGTCATAGTAATAAGGTGACGAAGCCGTAATCATTCGAACGTGAGTATAGGGATCGATATAGACATCGCTCCAGGAGATGGTTCCCTGTGGCTTGTCTACCACCGAGGTATACCAATACTCTTCGTGATAAGGGGCGTTTTTAGGGTTGTTGTATGAAAAAAGCTGGTCAATCGTACCATCGTCAGCTTTGTTGAAAAAATAGCTGTTTAAAAGCTTGTCGGAATCCAGCGCATAAGGTTCTGGCCAAATACCAGCACTCACAATTGTGTCATCGCTCGCTGCTAACATCGACTTGAATAGCGGGATGACATCTTCACCTTTACGATGTGCCTGAGCAAAACCAACTAAACTATCAACAAAGCCTTGAGAGCTGCTGAGTGGCTCTGTAATCAATGCGGATAACAGTTGCGTACGCAAGTCGAGGTTTTGCTGTAATTTGGCGCGCACGGGGGATTCTACGACGTAATACGTCACACTACCGACAATGGCAATAAACATAGCAAGGTATAGCCCAAGCGCTACCATGCTTTTTTTCTTAAGAGACGACCGTATCTGCATAATTCTTTTATTGTTTTCTTTTCTGTTAAAACTAGTGTTTATCATCCATGACATCAAGGCTTTTTAGATTGAAGCTTGATTGGCACAAGTTCATTGGTACTATAAGCGCAAATATGTTCCCTTTTACGGTACCTCACTTTGACTTTACAAGATATTCTTGCGCTTCCAGAGTTGGAAGGAAAGCTAATCACAGAACACAAAACCATCGGATTTGTCACTGCAATGGCAGCGGCACCTAATGTGTTAACCCCGCATGAGTGGCTACCGTTCCTTTGGGGTGGCGAAGAAGTCGCTCCTTTCACTGATGGTGAGCAACTTGAAAGCTACATTGAAGTTATCATCGCGCTTTGGAATAAGACACGCCCAGAGCTGATCGAAGGCACTTGGGTTTGGCCTGAAGCTTGTCAGTTGGATGATGAAGAAGTCGTTAACACAGCGGCTCGCGATTTTTGTGAAGGCTTGCTTCAAGGCTGGCAGGTTGCCCGTGATGATTGGGAAACACTGATGCCTGAAGACAGCGAAGACAATGCACTGGTTGGAGGCGTACTGCTTTCGCTGAGCATGCTTTACGATCCAGAAACCTCAATCGCAACGCTTGCTGAGCAAGGTATTGAAGGTCTAGAGCAGTTCGAAGAGATCTTTAACGCGGTCCCTGTGATGCTTTGCGGTCTAACGCAGCGTGGCATCGCATTGGCAGAAGCTCAATAATCTCAATAAGCTCTGCAAAAGAATTAAGCTCACTGCTTAACTCGATCAGACCATAACAAAAAGGCCTCTAACGAGGCCTTTTTTCGTTTTGAAAGTAATTAGCTGATTTAAAAGCCTTTCCAATCAAAATGATCAATTCGTTCATCGGCAATATAGAACAGCTTAGTGCCGCTGCTGACAACTTGGTCGAGTTCTGGGTTAAGTTCAATACCACTTCCCGTATCAATCGCAATCAAAGTGGCTTGATACTTCTCTTTAAACACCGAGAAAATCGGCGCAACCGTCACAGGCTCAGAATTCTCTGGGTAATAGGTCGAGTACTGTGTCATGCCCCTTGTTGAGCTCAATAACTCTTGGTGAAGCGCACTCGAACCCGGGTCTACCGCAGCCTTAGCCAACATTTCTGCACCCACCGCTGGAATACATTCTGAGTTAGGACAATGCTTGTGTAGCAAGTCACTCAATGCTTCGTCTTTAAAGTAAACAAGAAGATGAGCTTTAGGGTTACGGTTCGCACAGTAAAGCGCCGCAGATAATGTAATGTCGTCTTCTGGGTTATCAATAAGAATACAACTGGCAGACTCGATGCCCGTTTTTTCCATTTCTTTGCCATCTGTGTAGCTGTTTACTTTAACGAAATTGATTTCGCCGGGTAACGGATTCTCGATATCTGAACGAGTACATAACACGATTGGTCGCTTGCCCGTTTCTTCATGTTGTAACATACGAATGAGGTGAATGGTTCTTTGCTCATTCCATCCAAGCATCAAAATGTGGTTGTCCACTCTAACTCTCCTTTTTCCTAGCAAGCCCGCTCGCCAATATTCAACACCTTCTGTCGCTACCTTACCAAGCAAGGCCGCGAAAAGACTCAGTCCACCCGGAATCACAAACAATATAACGATCCATTGTCCAGCCTCTGTCGTTGGTGATAAATCACCGTAACCCACCGTAGATGCAGTCACGACTAGGTAGTAAGCGAACGTGGTAAACGAGCTGGTTAGCGCTGTTTCACCCGCTAAATACAAACTCGACCACGACAGAAATACGTAGCCTAAGAAGGTCAACAGTAAGTTTTTTCCATTCAAAACAAAGATATTTGCTTTGACCCAACGTTTGAGTTGTAACCAGATTATCATTCGAGCCTCAAATCCTTCGATCTTACTTACATGCTAGAAAAAATACCTGATATCAACAAGATGTATCATCAGAAAAAGATACATGACCACAATATTGATAGTAGCGACCTATCTTTAGGTACAAAAAAACCAGCACTATTGGCTGGTTTTTCGTTGGTTAGATAAAAGAACGGCTTACGCGTTACCTTTTACCTGCACATTTAATTGCTCAGCAAAATCTAGCATGCGGTTCAGCGGGATAAGAGACTTCACACGTAGTTCGTCAGAAACGAAGATCTCGTGTTGCTCACCACCGTTCTCAAGCGCATTTTCAATCGCTTCAAGGCCGTTCATCGCCATCCAAGGACAGTGTGCACAGCTACGACAAGTTGCACCAGCACCAGCTGTTGGCGCTTCAATCAGTTCTTTTTCAGGAACCAATTGCTGCATCTTGAAGAAGATACCTTTATCAGTCGCAACAATCATCTGTGGATGAGGAAGCTCTTTCGCCTTCTTAATCAGTTGGCTTGTTGAACCTACAGCGTCAGCCAGTTCAACCACACTTGCTGGTGATTCTGGGTGAACCAAAATAGCCGCTTCTGGGTATACCGATTTCATTTTCTTCAAAGCATCAGCTGAGAACTCATCATGAACGATACACTCACCTTGCCAAAGCAACATGTCAGCGCCAGTTTGATTTGCGATGTAAGAACCTAGGTGACGGTCTGGGCCCCAAATAATGGGTTTGCCTTCAGCGTCTAGGCTTTCAACGATTTCTAAAGCGATACTCGACGTAACCACCCAGTCTGCACGAGCTTTAACAGCCGCAGAGGTGTTCGCGTATACAACCACTGTGTGGTCAGGGTGAGCATCACAAAATTCTGTAAATTTATCAGCAGGACAACCAAGGTCAAGTGAACATTCAGCTTCAAGTGTTGGCATTAGAATGCGTTTTTCAGGAGTAAGTATCTTTGCAGACTCACCCATAAAACGAACACCAGCGATGATCAAAGTGCTTGCTGAGTGACGGTTACCGAATTTAGCCATTTCTAATGAATCGCCAACGAAACCACCAGTTTCTTCTGCCAGAGCCTGAATTTCAGGATCTGTGTAGTAGTGTGCAATTAGAACTGCATCTTTTTCTTGAAGTAGTTTTTTGATGTTTGCGATGTGGGCCTGTTTCTGAGCGTCGCTCAATGAAACTGGCTTAGGCGGAAACGGGTAAACTGTATCGATTTTATCTAGTATATGACTCATTGCTCTTGCTCTACGCAACTTCTTCCGAGAATCCGAGTATTCTACACAGGACAGCGATTGGGATCAAAAAGGATTGGTTGTAAGCAAGTACGGATAAGTATTAAAGAGGGTATAAAAAAGAGGCGCCTAAGCACCCCTATTTTGTTTTATAAGTGGGTTTTCGCCACTTTTGCCGAAGCACTATTTGGGTACTCGGTCACGACTTGTTGGTAATATTTCTTAGCTTGCGTCGCGTTGTTGTTGCGCGCAGCTATGTCACCAAGCTTAACCAGTGCATCTGCTCGCTTGTTTGAGTCTTTGTACGACACAACAGCGGCAAAGCTCTTCACGGCTTCTTTATCTTGCTTCTTAGCGAAATAAAGCTGACCTAACCAGTAATGTGAGTTAGGTGTGAAGGTTGAATCTGGGAAGTCTTTTTGAAACTTTTGGAATGCGGCAATCGCACCCGTGTAGTCTCGTTGCTTTAGAATCATATCTACAGCATTTTGATAAGCGGTTTGCTCATCGACATCAGTACTGAACGTACCAGAAGCATCTTTAGAGCCTTCACTCGCTGCCACTGCTACCGTTGCGGTTCCTGCTGCTTTCACCTCACCTCTTACACGATCCAGTTCAATGAACAGTTCACGTTGGCGCTCTAGCATTTGCTTCATATCGTAGCTGTTTCGTTCCAGCTCACCACGAAGTTCACTGATCTCCAGTGCCATGTCGTCGATTTGCTGTTGCATTTGAAGCTGAACAAGGTTGCGATTTTGAAGCAGGCGTTCTAAACGCTCAATATCTGATTCGTTAGATGCAGACGCTGCTCGAGAGGAAGATGATGAATTGGTTGCGGTGCTATTGAGATCGGATACTGGAGCTGGTGCAGCGAACGCGGTGTTCGCTGCACTTGCCAGTAACGAAAGCAAAATGACTCGCTTTGTGTTACTGAACATGAGGCAATTCCTCAATTATATAGCCTACTAAAATTAGTAAACTAGTACTGCGCGACGGTTTTTAGCGTACACATCTTCAGATTGACCTAGAAGAAGTGGCTTCTCTTCACCGTAGCTTACGATAGAGATTTGGTCTGCTTGAACACCTAGAGCTTGTAGGTATTTCGCTACAGCTTGTGCACGACGCTCGCCAAGTGCGATGTTGTACTCAGGAGTACCGCGCTCATCAGCGTGACCTTCGATAGTAACGTTAATGTCAACGTTCTTAACTAGGTAAGCTGCGTGAGCTGCTAACATTTCTTCGTAATCGCCAGCGATAGTCGAGTTATCGAATGCGAAGTAGATTGTTTGAGTTTCACGTAGCGCTTGCTCTTTAAGCTCTTGCTCAGACAGTTGACCGTTAGCGTCAATTGGCGTTACAACAGTTGTGTCTACGTTGCCTTCTGAACCTGAAGTTGTTTGGTTGCTTTCAGTACCAGATGTTGCAGATGTTGCTTCATCAGTTGAGCTACATGCCGTTACTGCCATCACTGGTAGTGCAATCATCAAGCCTTTAAGAACTTTGTTAAGTTGCATCTTTTTTTCCTTACGTTATCAAACTTAGTTTCTACAGCGACTAAGTGCTATAGATAGTTAATTGCCACAATAGTTAACACTATCAATAGCTAAAAGAATGTATCACTTAAACTAGAGGAACGGAGACCATGCAGGCGCTCTTACGCGTCCGTTGGTTGCCGGTAATCTAGCTTTGAAACGGCCATCGATAGAAACCATCGATAGTACGTTTGTCTTGTTGTAAATAGAGCTATAGATAACCATACCTCCATTCGGTGCAATACTTGGAGATTCGTCTAACAATGTTTTTGTTAGTACCTGAACCGCACCTGTTTCCAAATCCTGCTTAGCCAAGTTAAAACCTGAGTTGCTGCGATTTACCATGATTAGGAATCGTCCATCAGGTGTGATCTGGCCACCTAAGTTTTGGCTACCTTGCCAAGTAATACGAGAAGTCGAATTATTTGACAAATTTACATTATAAATCTGTGGTTTACCACCACGATCCGATGTGAAAATTAGAGACTTGCCATCTGGGTGCCAGAATGGTTCAGTATTATTCGAACGGCCGCGGGTAATTTGAGTCAGCTTACGGCTAGCAAGGTCAAGTGTGTACACCTGAAGGCTGCCCGTTTTCGACAATACCAATGCCAATGTTTTACCATCTGGCGAGAATCTTGGCGCACCATTGTGACGAGGGTATGACGTCACTTTCTCACGTTCACCGGTGTAAATATTCATGATGAATATTTCAGCTTGGCCATTCTGGAAGCTCACATAAGCCAGTTTTTTACCGTCAGGTGACCATGCAGGTGACATAAGAGGCTGCTTAGAACGAAGTACTAAACGCTCGTTAAAGCCATCGTAGTCTGCAACACGAAGCTGGTACGGGTACTTATCTTTATCGTTCACTACCACGTAAGAGATGCGAGTTAAGAACGCGCCTTTCTCACCAGTTAGCTCTTCATACACTAAGTCAGAAATACGGTGTGCGTACTCTCTCAAGCGCTTGCCAGGAACCGTAGCCTTCTTATTGAACAACACGTGATCTTTAGAAAGAACCAATTGGCCTTCATCGCTAAGTGCACGGCTTTGTCCTTTAGTCAGTTGACCACGAACAATGTCGATCAATTGGTAATTCACCACATACTGCCCTTCGGCATTTTTAGTGATGCTACCTGTAAGCAGTGAGTCAACGCCTAGGTTGGTCCAAGCATCAAAGTTCACCTCAGTTTCGCTGTAAGGCGTTTGAGGCATTTTGCTTGTCGCAACTGGGCTGAATTTACCACTACGTTGTAAGTCAGAAGCGATAACTGCTGATACATCGTGTGGCAGTGGCTCTGCGCCTTCCCAACGGAAAGGTACAATAGCAATAGGTCGTGCAGAGTTAATGCCGTCTGTAATAACCAGCTCCAGCGCCGCATGTGCAAACTGGCTGCTTGTCGCTATTACAAAAACAAAACTCAGTAATAGTTTTTTTAACACAAGTTCGTCCTTTTACTCTGGTGATACAGTTAAGTTGATGTCTTTCAATGATTTCACAATGTCAGGGTCTTTAGGCAATGGGTAAGATTGCACTTGTGCCACCGCACGCTTGGTTGCTGCGCATAAACGGCTATCGCCATCCAAGATACTTAAGCTACCCAAAATCGCGTTTGAGCCCGTTGGAATAAGCTTCAAGTTCACTCGGCACGAGCGCCCTCTGTAGCTGTCTTCTAACAGTAGGTTCTGCTGAATCAGTTGGGTATAAATAGCGCCGTAACGCTGTGCTTCATCACTAATAAATTGTTGTCTTGCCGAAGAGTTTTGAGTCGCTTCAGTTTCAAGGCCAGCAAAGATGTCATTCAATGCCGCTTCTTGTTGTTTGCGCTCTTTTTCCGCTCTCGCTGCCGCTTCCTTCGCCTTACGGGCTTTCTCTGCTGCAGCTGCGGCTTCTTTCTCTTTCGCTATGCGTTGCTTCTCAGCACGCTCAGCGGCTTCTTTTTCTTTACGAGCTTTTTCAGCTGCCTCTTGCGCGGCTTTTTCTTTTGCCACGCGTTCTTGTTCAGCTTTCGCGATAGCAGCTTCTTTGGCTTTACGCTCATTTTCAGCTTTCACCAACGCCGCTTCTTTCAACTTGCGGTCAGCTTCTGCTTTAGCAGCTTTCTTTTGCTCTTGCTGCAAACGTGCCTCTTCAGCTTTGCGTTTCTTCTCGTTCTCGACACGTCGTTTTTCAGCCTCTCGAGCGGCTTTTGCATCCTTCGCTTGCTGTTCTTTCAGCTTACGAATGTTTTCCTCTTCCGCTTTGCGATTCTTTTCAAGTCGTTCACTTTCACGTCTGAGCTTGTCTAGGCGCTCCTGCTCTTTCTTGCTCGCGGCTTCTCGCTGTTGACGAATCTGTTGAGCTTGCTGGCGAACCAACTGAGGATCAATCACCACAGCCTGAACCATTTGGCCAGTTGGCTTAGGTTCTGACATCGTGAAATCCGCTCCCCAAATGAGCGCAACGAATAGAATAACGTGCAGCCCAAGTGAAATAAGAAGCGGTTTTCTGAAACTATTGGATTTTTTATTAGTCGCTTTCATGAATGCTACGGAGCTATTCCCTTATATCCGTTAAAAGGCCAACCTTTGGCACACCTGCACGGCTTAATTCATCAAGTAATAAAACCACTTCAGCGTAAGGCGTTGCGGCATCACCGCCAACCGCCACTGGAGAATTCGGCTTCAAAGACAACTCAGCTTTCACTCGGACGATAATATCTTCCATAGATAAGCCACGTTGTACTTCTTCGTCATTAACGCTCAAACCAAGCTCACCGTCTTTGTTCACTTCAACGATAATAAAACTCGCGTTGTCGTCACCCAAAAGATCTTGTGCAGACTTAGCCGTTGAAGCCTGAGGCAATTCAACGTCGACACCTTGAGTCACGAACGGTGAAGTCACCATAAAAATAATCAGCAAAACAAGCATAACGTCGATGTAAGGTACAACGTTAATCTCTGCTGTCATTTTACGTTTTTTAGGTTGGTATCCAGCCATCTATTATTCCCTGCCAGCCATCGCTTGACGGTGAAGAATGCTGTGGAACTCTTCAGAGAAAGTCGCGTAGTTGTGTTCTAGCTTACCAACTCGGCTGCTGAAGCGGTTGTAGGCCATTACTGCCGGAATAGCTGCGAATAGACCCATTGCCGTTGCAATAAGTGCCTCTGCAATACCAGGAGCAACCATAGCCAGTGTCGCTTGCTTCACTTCACCTAATGCGATGAATGAGTGCATGATGCCCCAAACCGTACCAAATAGGCCGATGTAAGGACTAATAGAGCCGACTGTCGCTAAGAAAGGTAAGTTCGTTTCTAGTTCGTCGACTTCGCGAGCTACGGCAACGCGCATTGCACGACCAGTGCCTTCCATGATGAAGTCAGGAGACGTTGCGTTTGATTTACGAAGACGAGCAAATTCAGTGAAGCCTGCGTAGAAAATCTCTTCGGTACCAGAAAGCTCATCTTTGCGCTTATTGCTCTCTTGATACAATTTAGCCAGATCAACACCAGACCAGAACTTATCTTCAAACACTTCAGTTTGTTTAGAAGCTTGAGATAACACTTTACTTCTTTTTATGATCATCGCCCAAGACACAACAGACATGCCCATAAGAGTCAGCATGACCATCTTCACTAGTAAACTAGCTTCTAAAATTAGGCCTAAGATTGAGATTTCAGCAGTCACTATTCGTTAGCTCCGTAAGAATAAATGTTGGCATTGCCTTTGGTTTCATTTTTTGATTGTCGATACATGCTACCTTAACCATTGCTTTACACAATGCTTTGCCATCAGGATTTACGATCTCTTGACAGAAGACCAAGGTAGCTCGCTTCAACTCGTAAATATTTGTAATGACTTGTAAAGAATCATCAAGGCGCGCGCCTTGAATAAAATCTATGTCCATATGTCGGACTACAAAACCGATGTTTTGTTCTAATAATACCTGCTGAGAAACGCCAATTGAGCGCAACATCTCAGTTCGAGCGCGTTCAAAAAACTTGAGATAGTTAGAATGGTACACCACGCCACCGGCATCGGTGTCTTCGTAATATACGGTTACTGGCCACGTAAACGGCTTAGATAATCCCTGCAAATTGATTCCACAACCCTAAAACGGTAAAGAGATTACTATAACCTAACTCATTATCATTAATAGTATATGGCAGTGAATTTTTTGAGTTTGGAGACGAAAAAAAAGGCCATCTGTATAAGATGACCTCTTTTTGACTAAAAACCCAACAGTTACCTAGGTTTACTTTGTTATAAACCTAATTCACAACCTTATTTAGATAAGGCGCAGCACCGTTAGGTAGAGCAAAATTGTGAGCGAAACGTACGGGCTAAACAGCAGCTGCCACATCCAAGCTCTTGGCTTAAATCCGATACCGTAAACCATGCTTGAACATACTGCCCAGATAAACATTGGCCCGATGATCGCGTTAAAGCCACCAATGCTTGTCGCATACGCTTCAGGATCCCACATTACCAAACCAACATGCATGAAACCCAATATTAAGGATAAAGCTCTTAACAGAGTCTTATCCATTGGTTGATGTAGCTTAGCAACTTGCTCTGCGAGATTACTCACTGTCTTTGTCCATCATTTCTGAATGCTCTAGCCATAGAGCATTGATGATGCCGAATGCACATGCTAGAAGTACACCCAAAATCCATGCGAAATACCACATAAAATTTCTCCTAAGTTATTTCACTTCTAGCTTAGTAAGCTGAAACGTCGTTATCTTCGATGTGTTTCTTATCTAGGCGACCGAACATTTTGTAGTATGTCCAAGTTGTGTAGCCAAGAATCACAGGAACCATTACCGCCGCAACTGCAGTCATAAGACCAAGCGTTAGCTCACTCGCTGTTGAATCCCACATAGTCAAACTATGGTTAGGGTTCAGGCTTGATGGCATTACGAATGGGAACATTGCAAAACCAGCCGTTAGAATAACACCAGCGTTAGATAGGCTTGAGAACAAGAATGCGAAACCACCACGCTCAAAGCGAGATGCAATCACAGCAAGCAGTGGCATTACCACACCAAGAATCGGCGCAGCCCACATTGCTGGATAGGTTTCGAAGTTTGTCATCCAAGCACCAACTTGAAGTGATACTTCTTTGTTTAGTGGGTTTGAATCAGCAAACGTATCGATAGTGCTTGTAATCACATAGCCTTCGATAGATTGAACCCAGAAACCACCAATAACGAACAGAGCAATAGCAATTAGGCCAGTGATCTGAGCAACGTTACGTGCACGGTTGTGCAGTTCTTCTGTTGTCTTCATTTGAAGCCATGTTGCACCTTGCATCACGAACAACATTAGAGCCAACACGCCACATAGCAATGCAAACGGGTTTAGCAGAGCGAAGAACGTACCGTGGTACTTAGACATCATCAGGTCGTTTAGGTCAAATGGAACACCTTGCATTAGGTTACCAAATGCTACACCGAAGATGATTGGCGGAACTGTGCCACTGAAGCAAAGTGCGTAGTCCCAAGCCTTACGCCATTTTGGCTCTTCAATCTTTGAACGGTAATCAAGAGCAAGTGGACGCAGCCAAAGTGCTGCTAGCGTCACGTACATTGCGAAGTAGAAACCAGAGAAAGACGTCGCGTAAACCAATGGCCATGCAGCGAACAATGCACCACCAGCCGTAATTAGCCATACTTGGTTGCCGTCCCAGTGAGGGGCAATAGTATTCAGCATAATACGACGTTCAGTGTCGCTCTTACCGATAACAGGAGACAGAGCGGCAACACCCATATCAAAGCCATCAGTTACGGCGAAACCAACCAGTAGAACACCGATCAATACCCACCAAATAAGTCGTAAGCTTTCGTAATCAAACATAATATTCCCTCACTTATACTTCAACTGAACGGCTAACTTTGTCTTCAACAGAGTTATCGTTTTGTTCGAAGTGGTAACGGCCTGTCTTCAAGCTACTTGGACCTTTACGTGCGAATTTCAGCATTAGGTAAACTTCAGCAATCAAGAACACTGTGTACAGTGCCAGGATAGCGAATAGAGAAGTCCAAAGCTGTTCGATAGTTAGTGCTGATGCAGCAACGTTAACCGGTAAGATTTCACCAACCGCCCATGGTTGACGACCAAACTCAGCAACGAACCAACCTGCTTCAATCGCAATCCAAGGCAGTGGGATTGAGAATAGCGCAGCTTTAAGTACCCATGGTTTCTGTTCGATCTTCTGACGACACGTTTGAACAAACGCAGCACCGAATACAAACAGCATGATGAAGCCACAAGCAACCATCAGACGGAATGACCAGAATAGAGGCCAAACTGTTGGGATAGAATCATCCGCAGCCATTTGGATTTGGTCTTCTGTTGCATCAACAACTTCGTCTGTGTAGCGCTTAAGAAGTAGACCGTAACCTAGGTCACCTTTCACTTCGTCGAAAGCAGCCATGTTTTCTTCAGACTTGTCGCCTGCACGTAGCTTTTCAAGCAATTCGTACGCGTACATACCCGTGCGGATACGATCAACGTGGTCATCACGTAGGTCACGCAGGCCCGTTACTTCTTTATCTAAAGAACGTGTTGCGATGATACCCATTACGTAAGGAATTTTAATTGCGTAGTCAGTATTCATTGTCTCTTGGTTTGGAATACCAAAAACAGTAAATGCTGCTGGTGCTTCTTCAGTGTGCCATTCTGCTTCTACAGCAGCGAGCTTCACTTTTTGAACTTCACCAAGCTCGTAACCAGATTCATCACCTAGTACGATTACTGACAGGATCGCCGCCATACCGAAAGATGCTGCAATCGCGAAAGAGCGACGAGCAAAGGCAAGGTCACGACCTTTAAGAATGTAGTATGAGCTGATACCAAGGATGAACATTGCACCCGTTGTGTAACCAGACGCTACTGTGTGTACGAACTTAACTTGCGCTACTGGGTTTAGTACAACTTCAGCGAAGCTCACCATTTCCATACGCATGGTTTCAAAGTTAAATTCCGCACCCACTGGGTTTTGCATCCAGCCGTTTGCTACCAAGATCCAAAGCGCAGAGAAGTTAGAGCCAAGTGCTACTAACCAAGTTACCGCTAAGTGTTGACGCTTTGACAGTCTGTCCCAACCGAAGAAGAATAGGCCAACAAAAGTAGACTCTAGGAAGAATGCAACAAGCGCTTCGATAGCTAGCGGAGCACCAAAGATGTCGCCAACATAGTGAGAATAGTAAGACCAGTTAGTACCAAACTGGAACTCCATGGTTAAGCCTGTCGCTACACCAAGAGCAAAGTTAATACCAAACAATTTACCCCAGAACTTGGTCATGTCCTTGTAAATTTGCTTGCCAGTCATTACATAAACTGACTCCATAATGGCAAGTAGAAATGCCATACCTAAAGTCAGTGGAACAAATAGGAAGTGATACATCGCTGTAAATGCAAACTGCAATCGCGACAGATCAACAACATCAATCATGGTAACTCCTTTGTGTCGGCTGAATGACACTTGTGTGATTATTCACCTCAAAAATCCATGTTAAAACAATTTATGTAATTGTTATTACAAATTGAAATTTGTAGCAAAAACGTACCGTTATAGTTAGATTATTGTTAAGCATGAGCTAATATAGCTGGCGCTAATATTACTGGTAAAATCAGTATGTTTCAAAAGGTTTATGGGAGAACCCTGCGTTGATTTGTATCAAATTTATTCGAGCAAATTAGAGTTATTTTTGTACAATTATGATTAAAATCACACCAATTATGCTTGCCTTAATAACAGCGCATGATATCTGTGACAAATGATCAGCACCGCCTCAACATCCAAATTACAACTACCTATAAAGTATTAACAAAAAATATGACAACTTATTTCATTTTCTGTTATCTAAATCAAACCTGAAATCAAAGTTTCCATTTTTGAGGAACCCTTTTCGACCTTTTTATCGACTCGCTCAAAGAGTTGTTATTCAGTAAAAAGCAAAAAATCCCAGCGCTTATGCAACTGGGATCTTTAAAAATGAATAATTTAACGATTGGAGGGTTTATCTATTCCAAAGTGTAAATACGCTCTGTCGGTCGCGATTCGGCCTCTTGGCGTTCTTTGTAGATAACCTTGCTGTATCAAGTAAGGCTCTAACACATCTTCAATGGTGTCTCTCTCTTCACCAATCGCGGCAGCCATGTTGTCGATACCCACTGGACCACCACCAAACTTCTCCATAATTGCGAGTAAAAGCTTTCTATCCATGTAGTCGAAACCTTTAGCATCGACATCCAACATGTTAAGCGCTTTATCAGCAACCTCTGGACAAATATGGCCATCCCCTTTCACTTCCGCATAGTCGCGTACACGGCGCAATAAACGGTTTGCAATACGAGGTGTACCACGAGCACGACGAGCAACTTCCAATGCGCCTTCAGACTCCATAGATAAACCTAAGCAATCGGCACTGCGCTGAACGATGTTTTGCAGGTCTTCAACTTTGTAGTATTCAAGACGCTGGGTAATACCAAAACGGTCACGCAGCGGAGACGTCAGAGAGCCAGCACGAGTCGTCGCGCCAATCAAAGTGAAAGGTGGAAGGTCGATCTTGATTGAGCGCGCCGCAGGGCCTTCACCAATCATGATGTCCAGTTGGTAATCTTCCATCGCTGGATACAACACCTCTTCAACGACAGGGCTTAAACGGTGGATCTCATCGATGAACAGCACATCATTTTCTTCAAGGTTAGTCAGCAATGCCGCCAAATCCCCTGCTTTCTCTAATACAGGCCCTGAAGTGGTGCGAATGTTAACGTCCATTTCATTGGCAACGATGTTCGCCAAGGTGGTTTTACCCAAGCCAGGAGGACCAAATATCAACAGATGATCGAGCGCCTCATTACGAAGTTGAGCTGCTTTGATGAAAATTTCCATCTGGCCACGGACGTGATCCTGACCTTGATAGTCGGCTAATGCTTTCGGTCGTATCGCACGGTCAATAACATCTTCATCTTTAAAGACCGGATTATCAGGAGCAATGAGGCGATCAGCTTCAATCATAGAGGGTTCCAATTTAAGAGTGTTAACTCTGTTATCTTTAATTCTTGCTTAGTCGCTCACCAATATTGGAGCACATGAATACTAAGCATATTCTAACGAGATAGTACTCGCTAGAGATTAACGCGATGCAGCACGGAGCTTACATCGCGGTTTCAGTGTCGGTTTTGATTAAACCATCGACTTCAAGGCATCACGAATCAGTTGTTCGCTCGTCATACCTTCTTTAGCCACTTGAGAAACAACCTTAGAAGCTTGAGTCGGCTTGTAGCCTAATGCAAGTAGTGCGCTTACCGCTTCTTCTTCAGCGTCATGAACGGTTGGCATAGAGTCAATCGGTGCAGCATCCGTTGCAGGCGTAAACAGATCACCTGCGCCCCACCCTTTCAGGCGGTCTTTCATTTCAACAACCAGACGTTCTGCGGTTTTCTTACCGACACCCGGCAGCTTCACTAGCGTAGAAATATCTTCACGCTCAACACTCTGAACAAACTGACTCGCCGTCATACCTGAAAGGATGCCAAGGCCAAGTTTAGGGCCAACACCATTCGCTTTAATGACTTCACGGAACAGCGCACGCTCTTTAACTGTGTTGAAGCCGTAAAGCAGTTGTGCATCTTCACGAACAACAAAGTGAGTGTAGATAATTGCCTCTTCGCCAACGTTTGGTAATTCGTAAAAACAGCTCATTGGCATTTGAACTTCATAGCCAACGCCACTCACTTCAATTAATAACTCTGGTGGCTGTTTTTCTATTAATGTACCGCGTAGACGTCCGATCACAATTCACTCTCTTGATGGAATATAATTTGAGGGACAGAATATAAAAGAACTGGATGCTTATCCAGTTCTTTGTGTTTATTCAGGTGATTTATTTACGCTTGTTTGGCTTGCGAAACCACGTTATTTAAGCTTTCGACCAGCTCTTTGACAGAGGTAACATGCCCTGTGAGTTCAGAACCATAATTTGCCACTAAGCCTGAGACAGATTTAGTTTCCGCGACACTTTGCGCCACTTCTGAACTCGCGAGATCGAGCTCTTTCAAGGAATCCATCTGCATTGCCATAATGTTGGTGAGCTGATTCACATCAGTCGAGATAGTTTGAACCTCTGAGATGATGCCGTTCATTTCATTCGCCGTGGTTTCGATTATCGCTCGGCCATGCTCCACTTCGTCTTTACTGCGGTCTAACAGGGTTCGAATCTCTATCGCGGAATGACTGCTTTTCGCCGATAGCTCTCTCACTTGGTCGGCGACGACTGCAAATCCTCTTCCCTGCTCACCTGCGCGAGCCGCTTCTATCGCCGCATTTAATGCCAACAAGTTAGTTTGCTCCGCTACTGAAGTAATCAAATCGGCGACTTTCATGATCTCTTGATTACTTTGAATGATCTGAGTGATAGCACTGGTTGAAGCTTCTAATGACTCAGAGCTCTTTTGCGCTTTCTCGCCGACCGCTTCACTGCGCTCTTTCAGTTCACCGACAAATGAGTTGGACTCTTCGATACCTTGAGTCATTTGGTGCAATTGTTGGCTCATCTCCTCGGCCGCACTCGCTTGAGATTCACAGTTGATGTTCAGTACTTCAACTTGAGAGTGTAAGTCTCGCGATTGTTGGTCTAGATGCACAGACACACCCTGTAAGCTTTCAGAATTCGAATTCGCTTGGTCGAGCACCACCGAGAGTCGCCCTTCACTTTGAGTCGCTTGATTGGCAACCTGTTGGCTTTCCGAAATCGCTTGTTCCGCCATTTCGATTGCTACTTCTTTTTGTTTCGCGGTAAAAGCTTGAGCAATGCAAATCACCACCAGCGGCATAATTACACCAGACCAGGTTTCAACCACCACAGCTTCCGGAGTAAGTACTAGCTGCGGAAATTCAAAGCCGTTAAGGTGAGCCGACGTCATCACCAATGAAACGCCAATCACTAACCCACTCCATACCAAGGCGACAATGCGTGTTCCTGACAAGAAAAAAGCGACCACTAACAAAGGCACCCAATAAGCCTGAGTCGATGCCACCACACCTCCACTTTGGTAGATGATGTTCAACGCGTGTACCGCCATCCCCACAAACCCAAAATTGAGTGCGAGGCTGGGTTTACTGGTAACACGCAAGAGCAGTGCGGAGATCAGTTCAAACACGATAAGGAATACAGATGTGGCGATAAGAAGTTGCTCTTCGTGCTTTGTCCATTTAATTAAGCTGTAGACACCCACAAAGAAGGCGATAAAGGTAAAGAGTAATAAGATATCGGCTTGTCTGACTTCGTTGTTATTCCACCCATTACTTTTGGGTAGAAACAACGTGCGCCACAGCTTGATAGGGTTCATCAGTGATCATCCTTGATTAACTTGTTAGACCTCCGACCAATGTTAATAACATGTTAAATGGTAAGCAATGTTATTATCTGGGTTCTGTTCGAAAGATCTCATTTCATCAAGGATTTAGCAGAGAAGTGTTTTGATATGAGCCAAACAGGGCGTGAGGCTCATCGATGGAGTAGGTCTAAAAAGCTGCAGTTAAGAGCTAACAAGAGAATGGGAATTAACGGTAACGCCCTTTTCTTGCGCCTGTCGCCTTACCCGCCAGTGCAATCAAGGTTTTGTTGGTGTTAGCGTGAGTGATCGCTACGCCCAGAGCATCGGCTGCATCGGCCTGTGGTTTGGCAGGCAGCTTAAGCATGCTCATCACCATATTCTGGACCATAGACTTATCTGCACCACCATTACCTGTCACCGCTTGCTTAATTAAACGAGCCGCGTATTCATGAACAGGCAAATCCGCATTTACAGCCGCTACTATCGCACTGCCACGAGCTTGCCCAAGCTTAAGTGCCGAATCCGCATTCTTCGCCATGAAGACCTGCTCTATCGCAAACACATCCGGTTGGAACTGAGTGATGATTTCGCTCACACCTGCATAGATCTGCTTGAGTCGACCTGGTAGCTCTTTTTCTGAGGTGCGAATACAGCCACTCCCCAAATAATATAGATGGCGGCCATTTTGACGAATAACACCGTAACCGGTAATGCGTGAGCCAGGGTCAATCCCTAAGATAATAGACATAACTTCAAATACTGATTATTTATACATGCTTTATGAGCTTAGTATATCGAACGCAAAAAAAAATGCCCGTCAAATTAACGGGCATTTCATTGATCTAGAGAAAACTATAGCTCTATGAAAATTTAAGCTCTATCGAAAACTTAAAGCTTCATTAGAAAGTTAAGCTAATCGTTTGATTAGTCTTCTTTCTTCGCTAGTTTAACTGCGATTGCTAGCTCTTCCAGTGATGCTGGGTTAGCTAGGCTTGGCGCGTCTGTTAGTAGACATGCTGCAGCTGTTGTTTTCGGGAATGCGATAACGTCACGGATGTTCTCTGTACCACAAAGTAGCATTGCTAAACGGTCAAGACCGAATGCTAGACCAGCGTGTGGTGGAGTACCGTATTGAAGAGCATCTAGTAGGAAGCCGAACTTCTCTTGTTGCTCTTGTGCTTCGATACCTAGGATACCGAATACAGCCGTTTGCATTTCTGCGTTGTGAATACGTACAGAACCGCCGCCTACTTCGTAGCCGTTGATTACCATGTCGTATGCATCAGAGTTTGCAGCTGCTGGGTTCGCTTTTAGCTCTTCCGCGTTCACACCTAGTGGCGATGTGAATGGGTGGTGCATTGCGTGTAGGTTACCTTCGCCGTCTTCTTCGAACATTGGGAAGTCAACAACCCACAGTGGAGCCCATGCAGATGTGTCTGTTAGCTCTAGGTCTGTACCTAGTTTAAGACGAAGTGCGCCCATTGCTTCAGCAACGATACCCGCTTTGTCTGCGCCGAACAGAATGATATCGCCAGATTCAGCTTGAGTGCGATCTAGAATACCGTTGATTACGTCTTCGCTTAGGAATTTAGCAACTGGAGATTGAATACCTTCCATGCCTGCAGCACGGTCGTTAACCTTCATCCAAGCTAGGCCTTTCGCGCCGTAGATGTTTACGTGTTCTGCGTAACCGTCGATTTGCTTACGAGTTAGCTTAGCACCACCTGGTACACGGATAACCGCTACGCGACCTTTTTCGTCGTTAGCAGGACCAGAGAATACTTTGAACTCAACGTCTTTCACTAAGTCAGCAACGTCCACTAGCTCTAGTGGGTTACGTAGATCTGGCTTATCAGAACCGAAACGACGAATCGCTTCAGAGAAAGGCATTACTGGGAATTGACCTAGTTCAACATCTAGAAGCTCTTTCCACATATCGTGAACTAGCTTTTCAGTGATGTTACGTACTTCTTGAGAAGACATGAACGATGTTTCGATATCGATCTGAGTAAATTCAGGCTGACGGTCAGCACGTAAATCTTCGTCACGGAAACATTTAACGATTTGGTAGTAACGGTCAAAACCAGACATCATCAGCAGTTGCTTGAACAGCTGAGGAGATTGAGGAAGCGCGTAGAAGCTGCCTTTGTGAACACGGCTTGGTACTAGGTAGTCACGAGCACCTTCAGGCGTCGCTTTAGTTAGTACTGGCGTTTCGATGTCTAGGAACAGGTTCTCATCAAGGAAACGACGAACGAAGCTAGAAGCACGTGCACGAAGCTTGATACGGTCGCTCATTTCTGGACGACGAAGATCGATGTAACGGTACTTAAGACGCTGCTCTTCAGAGTTCGTTTGGTTGAAGTCTAGTGGAAGCGCTTCTGAACGGTTGATGATCTCTAGACCAGTCGCGTAAAGCTCTACTTCACCAGTAGCCATGTCTTTATTTACTTGGCTGTCAGGACGAACACGTACTTCACCAGTAAACTTGATACAGAATTCATTACGCAGTTGGTTAGCGATCGGGAAGATATCTTTCATATCTGGATCGACAACAACCTGAACGATGCCTTCACGATCACGCATATCAATAAAGATAAGACCGCCTAAATCACGGCGACGGTTTACCCAGCCGCACAATTCTACAGTTTGTCCCGCCAGGGACTTGTTCAGGTTACCACAGTAATGGGTACGCATAATGAATTTCCCAATCTCTTAATTATTTACTAATTTCCAAGCTGTCAGTGGTCATTCCACACAACAGAGCAAAGAAACATTTATACGCGGAAACTCGGTTAAAATCGACCTTCCACATTCGAATTTATTGTGTTTTATCTGGCTTTGCTGCTTTTTAGCCCATCAAATGCGCAAAGATTCATCAAAACCGAAAAAATTGCGATAATTATATCTCGAAAGTACCTTAATCAGCAAAACTCTCGTACAGTAGATTTTCGTTTCAACCCAAAAACTTTTTGTAATGTCTGATGGCGTGATGAATAACGGTGTAATAGATGGATAATCGTGTAATGACAACAGAAACTTTACCTTTAAGACTTGGATTAACCATGTGGTCTCACTCTGAGTGGCAAAGTCAGTTCTATGGCAAGGGGACAAAGCCTGCGGAACGCCTAGAAAAATACACCCAAGTTTTTCATACCGTTGAAGGCAACACGACCTTTTACGCGACACCAAGTATGTCTACCGTTCATAATTGGAAAGCCGCCAGTCACGATGATTTCAGATTCACTTTTAAGCTACCCAAATTCATCACCCACCAGCAACAACTGAGACACTGCCAAGCCGAACTCAAAGAGTTCTTAATGACCATGTCACCCCTGCATGATCGCATTGGTCAATGGACGATTCAGCTACCGCACAGCTTTGAGCCGAGCATGCTCCCTGCCCTGCAAAAATTTTGCACGTTATTTCCAAAAGACATGCAGTTGGGTGTTGAAGTCCGCCACTTGGGTTTCTTTGACAAAGGTGATGCTGAAAAACGCTTTAATCAGTGGTTGGTTGAAGAAGGCATCAATCGCATTATTATGGATAGCCGCCCCGTTTTTTCCGCGCCGCCAACCACAGAGGCAGTGATCGATGCACATCAGAAAAAACCGCGTGTACCCGTTCATGCTATAGCGACTGCCAACAATCCGATGATTCGCTTTATTGGCCACCCCGACCAAGAGCCTAACATCGAGTTTTTTAAACCATGGTTTAGCAAAATTCCAACCTGGCTCAATGAAGGAAAACAACCGTATTTAATGATTCACACCCCAGACAATAACCATGCCCCTGAACTCGCGATGGCTATTTACGAACTATTGCAAAAGCAAGTGTCTGAAAATACGTCATTAATATTGCCCGATCTTGCTCAGTTTCCTGCTCAGAAAGGCAACCATCAAATCTCTATGTTTTAAGTCTTCTTCTACATCTGGCTGTAATCCTCAGCAGTAATCTCAGTTTTCGTGACAGCAGTCCTTTTTTTACGTAAAATACGTCCCCTTTTATTTGGTACGAATTCTGTGCCAATTACGCTGACTGTCGAGAGAGAATGCCATGAGCAACACAGACAACATCTTTTCCGCTCCTATTGATAAAATTGGAGACTTCACCTTTGATGCAAGGGTTGCTGAAGTATTTCCGGATATGATTCAACGCTCGGTGCCTGGCTATAGCAACATCATCTCTGCAATCGGCATGCTGGCAGAGCGCTTCGTCAAGCCGCATTCAAATATTTACGACCTTGGTTGTTCTCTTGGTGCCGCAACGCTTTCCATGCGTCGTCACATCCAACAAGAAGGCTGCACAATTTTCGCGATCGACAATTCAGAAGCGATGGTTGAGCGCTGCAAATTGCACGTTAACGCTTACCGCAGCGACACGCCGGTAGAAGTGATCGAAGCTGATATTCGTGAAGTAGAAATCAAAGACGCTTCCGTTGTGGTTCTTAACTTTACGCTGCAATTCTTGTCTCCAGACGACCGATATGCTTTGCTTGAAAAAATTCACGCAGGCTTACGCCCAGGCGGCATCTTAATCCTGTCAGAAAAATACGTATTCGAAGACGAAAGCTCAAATGAACTGCTTATCGACCTGCACCATGATTTCAAACGTGCGAACGGATACAGCGAGCTAGAAGTGAGCCAAAAGCGCAGCGCGATTGAAAACGTGATGCGCCCTGACTCTATCCCTGTACACAGAGAGCGCTTTGATAAGATTGGCTTCTCTAGCAGCGAAGTGTGGTTCCAGTGTTTCAACTTTGGTTCGATGTTCGCCATTAAATAGTCTAGCTAAGTGATACTCAAGGATACCCGTCATTCCCTGCAGTGAAGGTCGAACGTGATAGGGAATCTCTCTTTTTTGCTTTACCTTAATCACTAGTATTTTTTATGAGTGTCGAGCGACTCAGAAAGCGCCCCTTAACAAAACACTCTAGCATCTATTTATAGATCCCCGATGCACTCGTCGACTCGCGCTCGAGGATGACGATAGTATCGGGTAACAAAATTTAGGAACTTGTTCTAATGTTTAATTTTGCCAATTTTTATCAACTTATTGCCCAAGATACTCGCCTTCAGCCGTGGCTAAATGTTCTTCCTCAACAGCTGACGGATTGGCAAAATGCAGAACACGGCGACTTCGACCGTTGGTTACGTGCACTGAACAAGATTCCACAAGGTGTACCTGACCAAGTTGATCTGAAAAACTCAGTAACGATTGGCAGCTCTACACCGTTCCACACGGGTGAACTTAAAAAGTTAGAAAGCTTGCTAAAGACTTTCCACCCTTGGAGAAAAGGCCCTTACACGGTTCACGACATCCATATCGATACGGAATGGCGCAGTGACTGGAAATGGGATCGCGTTCTTCCACATATTTCTCCATTGAAGAACCGCTCGGTGTTAGATGTTGGCTGTGGTAACGGCTACCACATGTGGCGTATGCTTGGCGAAGGTGCTCGTCTAACCGTAGGTATCGACCCTTCTCACCTTTTCTTGGTTCAGTTTGAAGCGATCCGTAAGTTAATGGGCGATGACCAACGTGCACACCTGTTACCTTTAGGTATTGAACAACTTCCAAAACTGGAAGCGTACGACACTGTATTCAGCATGGGCGTGCTATACCACCGTCGCTCTCCGCTTGATCACTTAATTCAACTAAAAGACCAATTGGTATCTGGCGGTGAGTTAGTGCTTGAAACCTTAGTGATTGAAGGCGACGAAAATGCAGTTCTGGTTCCTGTTGACCGTTACGCGCAGATGAGAAACGTGTACTTCTTCCCTTCTGCTCGAGCACTAAAACGTTGGCTTGAACAGGTAGGCTTTGAAGACGTACGCATCGTTGACGAAAATGTCACCACAATCGGCGAACAACGCACGACAGAATGGATGACACACAACTCTCTACCAGATTACTTAGACCCGAATGATCCAAGTAAAACGGTTGAAGGTCACCCAGCACCAAGACGTGCCATTCTTGTAGCGACCAAGCCATAAATGTGATGCCCAAAAGCCATTATTTAGTTGATAACAGAGTAATGGCTTTTTGGTGGCTACAACGCCACCTTTTGCTTCGCTGTGGGCTTTCACAAAAATGCGCGTAAATTGAACGAAAATTGACTTATGATTAATAAGTGAGCTATTTCAAATTACAATAATTGGCGTCGCGCTCACATTGCGATTCAATATGACCAGACTCTTACAATAGGATGCTTCACGCATCCTTTTTTGTGGGCTAAACTTCTAAATAGTCTGAACTATTCTCTAATTTCCAAAGGTTTTTTTATGTTTAAGCGATTATCGCCTATTGTGGCGGTTGGTTTGCTCTCTGGCTGTACCCTTACTAACGGTGCTGCCTACCACCAAGAAACTCTCGATGCTATTGCCCGCTCAGAGACAAACATCGCAAATAAGGTTCAAAATCTTGAACTGCAAGTCAGTAATCAAAGTGATTACATTGAAAGCTTAGAAGACGAAATCATCACCCTTTCAAATCAGTTAGATGTCCATCTAACGAGCATGGAACACAAAGTCATTGAAGAGCTAGAGGAAGAAGAACCCGTAGCAGTTGCAGCGGCTCCTATCGCTCCTACCTCACAACCAACTATCCTTGGCGGAATCGAAAAAGTGTCTATCGACTCAATCAAACAAAGCTTTGATGCTCGAGTGGATACTGGCGCAACAACCTCCTCTTTAAATGCCGTCGATATTAAAGAATTCGAACGAAATGGTAAGAACTGGGTTAAGTTCCACCTAGACGACCAAGGGCAAGCAGCAGAAGACCAAAAATGGATTGAAGCGCCTGTTGTACGTTATGTGAAAATCCGTCAATCAACGAATGATCAGACAGAACGTCGAGCTGTGATTGAATTATGGGTTAAAGTTGGAAAAATCCATGAAAAAGCGCAATTTACATTGGCGGATCGCTCTCAAATGAGTCACCCTGTATTACTAGGGCGCGAATTTATCAAAGACATAGCGCTAGTAGATGTAAGTAAAAAGTACGTACAAACGGAAGTTAAATAACAATAGTAGGGTAAGCTATGACGTCAAGAATTCCATTTTATATCTCTATATTCCTGCTTATCGTGGCAGGTATAACACTGAGTATGTTCAGACATACGACCTACGGTGTACCTTGGACTCCAGGGGAAACCAGACAGGTTTGGGACGTTGAAGCTCGCATTGAGTTCAACGCAGTAGGCAAAGAAGCAAAAGTTTCCTTAGCGGCTCCTCATACTCAGTCTAACTACACACTTATCGGCGAATCGGCGTCATCACCAGGTTACGGTATTTCTTACTTAAATACTGAGTCAGGTCGTCGTGCTGAGTGGTCTATTCGTTACGCAGATGGCCCTCAAACCATCTACTACAAGACACAATTCCTAGTCGACAACCAAGCTAAAGTGAACGACACACCACCAGAAGGTGAAGTGGTTCAACCAAGCTTCGACGGTCCGGAAGAAGCGGCGTCTCTTGCTCTGATCGACAGAGCGACAAAGCGTTCTGCAGACAATCTAACGTTCACTCGTGAGCTCATCAAAACGCTGAATGATCCAGACAGCCAAAACTCGGCGCTGATTCTGAACAACATGACCAAAGTGGAAGCGACACACAAGCTACTTTCAGCAGCGAAAATACACAACAAAGTGGTTGGTGTTATCGAGCTAGAAGATGGCCGTCGTCGTCAATCTATTCAGAACATGATTCAGATTTGGGATAACGATGAGTGGATTCTTTTCTCTCCGGAATCGAGCGAACAGCAAGTTCAACCAAACCTACTGATCTGGGACGAATCAAACGTGTCTCTGCTTGATGTAGTGGGCGGTCAGAACAGTAAAGTTCACTTCTCTATGATTGCTCAAGAGGTTTCACCGACTGAAGCAACCAACAGTAAAGTATCGGCTGATCAGCTGTTAAACCTATCAATTCACAGCCTACCGCTAGAAGAACAAGCGATGTTTAAAACCATCATGCTGATTCCTATCGGTGCACTTATTGTTGTGTTCTTGCGTGTCATCATCGGTTTGAAAACGTCTGGTACCTTCATGCCAGTTCTGATTGCGGTGGCCTTTGTTCAAACACAATTGGTAACGGGTATTGTTGGCTTCCTACTGATCGTTGGTACGGGTCTTATTATTCGAAGTTACTTGTCCAAACTCAACTTGCTACTGGTTGCCAGGATATCCGCCGTAATCATTACGGTAATCATGATTATCTCCGTGTTTACCGTGGTCGCGTTTAAAGTCGGTCTAACTGAAGGTCTATCGATTACGTTCTTCCCAATGATCATCCTATCTTGGACTATCGAACGTATGTCTATCCTATGGGAAGAAGAAGGCGCGAAAGAAGTAATGCTACAAGGTGGTGGTTCTCTATTCACTGCGGTTCTTGTTTACTTAGGCATGACTAACCCGTTCATTCAGCACTTAACGTTTAACTTTATTGGTTTACAGCTTGTTATTCTAGCGACCATCTTGCTACTAGGTAACTACACAGGCTACCGTCTAACTGAGCTTCGTCGCTTTAAACCGCTAGCGGAGGACTAAGTTATGTTTGATCAGTTTACTTCACCGTTTAGGTTGAAAGACAAAGGCATAATGGGAATGAACAAGCGTAACCATAGTTACATTGGTCGCTACAATGATCGTTCCAAGTATCCACTCGTTGATGACAAGCTTAAGACTAAGATCATCGCTGAACAGGCTGGCGCTACCGTGCCAAAGCTGATTGGCGTTATTGGTCACCAAGCTGAAGTAAAAACAATCCACAAGATGGTAAAAGAGTGGCCGGGTTTCGTAATCAAGCCAGCTCAAGGCAGTGGTGGTAAAGGCATACTTGTTGTGACTTCTCACAAGGACGGCGTTTATACCAAGCCATCAGGTTCGACTATCAATGAAGAAGACGTAGAGCGTCACATCAGTAACGCTCTTGCAGGTCTTTTCTCACTTGGTGGTAAGAACGATGTTGCGGTAGTTGAAAACCTCATCAAGTTTGATGAGTGTTTCGATGGCTTTAGTTACGAAGGTGTACCAGATGTACGAATCATCGTATTCAAGGGCTACCCTGTAATGGCGATGATGCGCTTATCTACTTCAGCTTCAGACGGCAAGGCTAACTTGCACCAAGGGGCTGTGGGCGTAGGTATTTGTATTGCGACGGGTAAAGCCGTTCGTGCGGTTCAGTTTGACCACCCAGTCACTCACCACCCAGATACGGGTAAAGAGTTGGCGCTACTTCAAGTGCCGCATTGGGAAAAACTGCTCACACTGGCATCAAGCGCTTGGGAAATGACAGGTCTTGGCTACATGGGTACTGACATGGTTCTAGACCAAGAAGAAGGCCCAATGGTACTTGAGCTTAACGCACGTCCAGGTTTGGCTATCCAAATTGCGAATGGTGCGGGTCTGCTACCTCGATTGCACCATATTGAGAACCTTGGTACGCCGGCTGAGTACCCGAAACCAGCAGAGCGCGTTGCATACGCTGCTAAGCAATTCGGTGTTCACGGCAACGAGATTGTTCCAAACTAAGCAAGTAGCTGACTAGGTCACTTGATACCTAACTAGAGCTCAATAAAAAAGCTGCATAACTCTGAGAGTTACGCGGCTTTTTAGTCTCTGCCACTTGTTAGCGAGTTGGGCTAAGCTTCTGTCGCTTCAATTTCAGGCTCACGAATCGGATCAATGCGCACTGCCGCAACCTTAAACTCAGGGATCTTGGCATGCGGATCTGTCGCCGTTGTCGTCAGACGGTTCACAGGAGACTCCACGAAATGGAATGGAATAAACACCACGCCTTTCTGCATTCGCTTCGTTACAAATGCTGCGATTTCAATTTCACCACGACGTGTTGAGACTTTGAGCATCTGACCATTCGAGATCCCTAACGCTTCAGCGTCATGAACACTGACCATCGCACGTGGCCCTGCTAAATTATCCAGACCTTTCGTTTTACGTGTCATAGTGCCAGTATGGAATTGCTCTAAGATACGGCCTGTCGTTAATACTAACGGGTATTCCGCATCTGGCAGTTCTGCCGCATATCGAAACGGAATCGCTTCCATTTGGCCACGTCCACGAGTGAACTGAGTCTGGTGCATAATACGTGTGCCATCAGGGTTGTTTTTATTGCTTGGCCATTGCACGCCATTAACTGTGATGTTTTCCCAACGTAAACCACCATATTGTGGCGTGACACGAGCAATCTCATTAGTAATGTCCGCAACTGAATCGTAGCTCCAACCGCCGCCCATTGCGTTGGCTAGCATTTGGATAATCACCCAATCCTCTTTCGCTTCACCTGGAGGCAATACCGCTGGGTTAATACGCTGAACGCGTCGTTCAGTATTAGTAAAGTGACCAGACTTCTCGGCGAACGAGCAAGACGGCAGAACCACATCGGCATACTGCGCCGTTTCGGTTAAGAAGATGTCTTGCACCACAAGGAAATCTAACGCTTCAAGCCCTTCAATCACGTGTGCTTGATTCGGGTCACTGAGCACAGGGTTTTCACCCATCACATATAAACCACGCACATCTCGATGACACGCCCCGTCAATAATTTCGGTCAGCGTTAACCCCGTTTCAGCAGGCAAATCAGCAACGCCCCACTCCATCGCGAATTTTTGGCGAACCATTGGGTTATACACTTTCTGATAACCCGGTAGGTTATTTGGCAATGCACCCATGTCGCATGCACCTTGAACATTGGATTGACCACGCAGCGGGTTGATGCCCCCACCTTCAATACCGATATTGCCACATAAGAGCTGTAGGTTAGCAATAGAGCGAACGTTGTCGTGACCAGTGGTGTGTTGCGTGATACCCATAGAGTAATACACCGCCGTGCGTTCTGCAGTACCTATCAAGCGCGCCATCGCGAAGATGTCTTCTGCTTTAACGCCCGTCACCAGTTCTACTTTGTCTAGTGAGTAGCTTGGTGACATCACCTCTTGTAGCAAGGTATCAAAGCCATCGACACGATCATCAATGTAATCTTGGTCATACCAACCGTGCTTGATAATCTGCTGCATCACGCCATTAATCAGCATCACATCAGTACCCGGTCGGTGTGCCAAGTAAAGCTCAGCATGGTCGGCAATATCGATTCTCTTAGGATCAGCGACGATCAGTCGAGCACCGTTATGCCTTACTGCCTGTTTGATGTGTGAGCCGATAATTGGGTGCGCGGATGTGGTGTCAGAACCAATGATAAAGATGACATCTGAGTGTTTGATGCTTGGGATATCATTGGTCATCGCTCCACTACCTAGAGACGCTTCAAGTCCAGTCACCGTCGAAGCATGACAAAGGCGAGCGCAATGGTCGACGTTGTTGGTGCCAAGTTCACGACGAATGAATTTTTGGAACACATAGTTATCTTCATTGGTGGTTTTAGCCGATGAGAAACCCGCCAGTGCATTACTACCAAAACCTTGTTTAATTGCTGTGAACTTATCGGCAATCAGCGTAATGGCTTCTTCCCAGCTCGCAGGTTGTAGCCAGCCATCTTTACGAATTAATGGCGTAGTCAAACGGGCGTCGCTGCCGACGAAGTCGAAACCGAAGCGTCCCTTAACACACAGCATGCCTTCGTTAACCGGAGAATCACCGCCCTCGATATAACGGATTTTGTTTTTTGCTTCGTCAACATGCATGGTCAGCTTACAGCCCACACCACAATAAGTGCAGATAGTATCGACCTTTTTGAGGATGTCGGTGTCGCCTTGTTTTCTATCTCTCGCATCTACCATCGCACCTGTTGGGCAGGCTTGAATACAAGAGCCGCATTGAACACAATTAGAGTCGCCCATTAAGGTCTTGTCAGCCCCAAAATTTGGGCGGCACTCAGGTCTTGAAGCTGGCTTGCCGTCTGACTGATTCATGAAGCTTAGAACGCCATGAACGTTCTGTTCACGACATGCTTGGATACACTGACCACAACTGATGCAGCGGTTGGCGTCAAAGATGATGAATTCAGAGCTATCATCGACAGCAAACTTCTGCCTTGTCGAACCAACTTTGGATTCCTCTGCGCGAATGGCTTGCCAGCTCTCATTAGAAGCAACATCGATTTTGTATTCTGGATGTGTTTGGATTGCCTTGTACTCAGTTGAGTAATCACGAAGGTCACAATCGGTATTGGCTTGGCAACCACACTCTAGACATCTTGCGGCTTCTGCGATTGCATCGGCATTATCAAAGCCCGTTTCTACTTCATCGAAGCTTTGCTCTCGCTGCTCTGGTGTTAGCTCTGGCATAATTTTGCGCGCCATGCGCTGTATCGACTTATACTGCTCGGGATCAACGGCTTTTAGCTGCTTATGCTTTCTTGAGTTAAACGGTTTAGCTGGAATGTTTTCCATATCACCATTGAAGAATCGGTCGATCGCTTGCGCAGCAATACGCCCGTCTCCTACCGCTTCAACTGCTGTCGCTGGACCACGACGGAAGTCACCGATACTAAATATATTGCCCGTACCTGTGTGCATGGTTTGCGGATCAGCGTCCGCGGTGTTCCAACGTGTCAGTGGGATATCAATCTCTTCGTTATCCATGAAACTTAAATCTGGTTTCTGCGACACTGCAGCGATAACCGTATCGAACGCTTCAACAAAGAACTCACCCGTTGGTTTTGGGCTACGACGACCAGAAGCATCTGCAGGGCCAAGTGCCATACGTTCTAATCGAATCTCAGATACATGACCATTGTCATCAGCAATATTCTCAGCCGGGTTGGTCAAGAAGTGGAACTTAACACCTTCATGTTCAGCTTCTTCGATTTCGTAATCTTCGGCCGGCATTTCATCTCGTGTACGACGATAAATCAGCGTGGTGTCCGCACCATCACGTACTGCGGTTCGAGCGCAGTCAATCGCCGTGTTACCACCACCAATCACAGCGACTTTTTTGCCGGTAGTGAAGTGTTGGTCAGTTACATAATCTTTCAGATAATCGACACCCAAATAGCAACCTTCAAGGTCACTACCGGGATAATTCATCTCAACAGCTTGTGACGCACCCACGGCTAAGCAGACCGCATCAAAGTCACGACTGAGATCTGACAAGGTGAAATCAACACCAAGCTTTTTATCGCACTCTACTGCCATTCCGTTACGACACATGAGTTCGATTTCTTTATCTAGAATCGACTTCGGTAGACGATATTCTGGAATACCATAGCGCAGCCAGCCACCAGCTTTAGGCATCGATTCGTAAACACTGACATCATAACCTTCATTAGATAGGTAATAGCCTGCTGTTAAGCCACCAGGGCCACTGCCGACAATCGCAATGCTCTTACCTTTGTTGGGTTTCTTCGCAGGCATGTAGCTCTCTTGCGCAGCCAAATCGGCATCGGCTGCGTGTCGCTTGAGCTGGCGAATCGCAATAGAGTCATCGACTAAGTTTCTTCGACACTCGGTTTCACAGAAAGCAGGACATACACGACCAATCGATAGTGGCATCGGCAATGTTTTCTTAATCACTTCGATGGCTTGGGTATGATCATTTTGCGCAATATGATGAAGGTAAGATTGAATATCGACTCCCGCAGGGCACGCGGTCTGGCACGGAGCTTCGCAGTCAGCGTAGTGGTCTGTCATGATGCGATTCAGCGCATCTTGGCGATGAGTCGTTAGCTGTTTAGATTGAGTGGTGATGTTCAAGCCATTGGTTACCTCAAGCTCACAAGAGCGAGTGACGCCCATCCCATCCACTTCAACCACACACAAATCACACGGCACTTTGTCCGCTGTTTTGTTCAAACCACATAACGATGGAATCTCTAAACCACATGTTTTTGCCGCCTCAAGAACGGTTTGCCCTTGTTCGACGATTCGAAATTTCCCATCAATGACGATTTGAATCATAGCCTGTCCTACCTTTACCTTTCGCACACTGCGAGTTATCAATAATTAAAAATAAAGTAATACAATATTATTAATATTATTTAATCTATGTGATTACCATACATTAATTATGGTTTTGTGCGTGTGACCTCAAACAAGTTCCATTGATAATAACCATAAGGTATGAGTGGTCTTATCTGTATATGGAAAACGTTAAGTTGAAGATAAAGACCATTTTAGGAAGGCAGGTGTAATTAGGGAGATTAGATTTCAGATATAAAAAAGCCTCTATTCACTGTATATAAAGTGAATAGAGGCTTTGAATTGATATGATAAATCGGCTTAAAACTTACTGCTCAGCTTCTTCAATCAGCTCTTGCACTGGCGATGCAGGTTTGTTTTGAGCAAAACCGCGCAGACCAACAACGTGTACGTGTTCATGATCTTTGAAGACCTTACGTACCAGTTTGTAGGTTGTGCCTTTCTCTGGGCTGATGTTCTCCGGTGCTGCAATCAGAAGCTGCATACCTAGACGGTCACACAGTTCAAACAGTGTAGAGATAGACTTCGCATCCAGACGTGCTGCTTCATCAAGGAACAACAAGCGACATGGAACAATGTCTTTGCTACGAAGTCGACGAGACTCTTCTTCCCAGCTCTGAACAACCATCAATAGGATAGATTGACCAGTACCGATCGCCTCACCGGTAGACAGTGCGCCCGATTCCGCTTGTAACCAACCATCAGAGCCACGGTTAACTTCAACACTTAGCTCTAAGTAGTTACGGTAATCCAGTAGCTCTTCACCTAGAACTTGCGGAGAACGTTGACCCATGTCGATGTGTGGGTTCACACGTTGGAACAACTTCGCCATTGCTTCAGAGAAGGTGAAACGAGTCGTCTCGAACAAGTCTTTGTGCTGCTCTTGTTGAGTCGCGAGGCCTGATAGCAAGATTTCGTGACTTTCGCGGATCTTAACATTCAGACGTACGCCCTTAACCTGACCAAAGTAAATGTTCGACAAGCCTTGGTTCAGCATACGAATACGGTTCTGCTCACGCTGAATCGTCTTCTTAATGATGCTTGCTACCGACTCAGAGCTGATCGCTAGGCGGTTTTCACGCTGGGTCAGTTCTTCTGTTAATCGAGCTAGCTCAACTTCCATCTCTTCGATTGCTTCAACCGGATCATCCGTATGAATGATGTCTTGGCGAATACGCTCACGAAGATGTTGGTAAACCGCAATGTAGAACAGAACCTTACGCTCTGGATGTGCATTATCTTCCGATAGACGCAGCGAATCACGTAGGTCTTCATTGTCAGCCACAGCCAAACGTAGCGCACCCAGTGATTTATCCGACATTGAGCGAAGTTCACCAGCCGTTAGGTAAGCCAGTTCACGCTTGTGTAGACGACGTTCAACGTCATTCTCACGAGCTAGACGAAGTACTGAACACCAACCTGCTTTTGCTGCAACCACAAAGGTACGAAGCTCTGTGTACTCTTTCTGTACTTTCTTAAGACGCTTAGCCAGCGCTTTCATCTCAAGTTCAGTTGAAGTAATCGTACGCTCGTATTCACTCTTACGGCTTCGAGACGTGTGTAGACGCTCTTGAAGCTCGTCACGACGACGTACAGCGCGTTCTTCTGCGCCTTCATCAGCGTTAACACCGAACTCTTGAAGCTCTTGCTTGAACTCTTGAACCGTCTCTTGCTTCGCTTGGTGCGAGCTCTTCAGTGCTGCCAATACTTGGTTGTACTGGTTCATCTGTTCACGAGCTTGTTTCAGGCCATCACGACCTTTCGCTCTTGCTTGTTCCGCTTGAACCAGTTTCGCTTTCAACTGCTCGCTCAGTTCGCTGCTCTTGTTAAGCAGGTCAACAGAGTCTGCGTAAGCAAAGTAGTGACGACGCTCAATCAGATCAGACAGTGCGAACACTTTGCCTTTTAGCGTTTGCAGTGCGTTGTCTGCTTGACGGTACTCTGCTTCCAAAGCTTCAAATTGCTCTGGATCAGCGTCGAGTGCAGAAACAATTTGCTCTAATGAAGTCAGCGCTTTGCCGTGAGTGTTCAAGTAAGACTTCGCTTCGCTTAAACGCTCTAGTTGTGCTTCTAATTCAGCGAGACGTTCAGCTAATGTTTCGTCTTCAAGAATACGAACCATAGGCGCGAGTTTGTCTAATGCACCAAGTGCCTGTTTGCTTTGTAGAAGCTGACTGCGTTGTTGTTGCTCTTTAGAATCTAGATCTGCCAGAGAACGAACAATTTGGTTACGCTTATCACGAATAGACGCTAGCGCCTGCTCTGGATCAGCGTTGAACGCAACGTGCAGGTGCTTCGCAACAAAGCTGTTGAATGCTTGGTATAGGCGATTCAGTTTTTGAGAATCAAACGCTGCTTTGGCGTGGTTCTCAACAACTACATCACGCTCTTCACGCAATTTTTCAAGGCGTTGTTCACGAGCAGCGCGACCAAACAGTGGGATCTCAGGGAAGCGAGAGTAACGCATTTGGCGATCGTTCAACTGAACACACACCGCGCCTTCTAACTCATCCGCGTTGAATGAGCTGTCATCAAACGCGTCTACATCACCTTCTAGGATGTAAAGGTCTTCTGGACAATCATCAAGATCAATCAGTTTCTCTTTGATGCCATCAAGATCTGAAACCACAATCGCATGACGAGCCGGGCCGTACATCGCACTGAAGTATGGCGCATCGCCAATCGTGATGTCGTCGTAGATCTCAGAAAGCAACACGCCACCAAGGGTGTCCGCTAGGCCTTTCAGGCGAGGATCGTTAGAACCACCTGGAGAGGCTAGACGCTC